>CAYHAO010000019.1:0-26776 GCA_964354665.1 uncultured Methanomassiliicoccaceae archaeon
TAACGGCGCTATTAGCCCTCATCATTACACTCGTGACCGTGGCTCTGGGTGGCTAATGGAAGAAGCCCGTGCCCAGCATCGATATCAAAGTAATAGTATGGACAAACTAAAATAATCAGGGCAAGACGATAAAATCTCTTCCCTTTATTTGAAAAATAAATGGAAAGGGTCAAAAAAGAATGACCCATTTTATATATTTTAAGGATTAATTTTAATCCTTCTTATCGTCTTTCTTGTCCCTTCTGTTCTTAATTACTGCTGCCTTTGCAATTGCACCCATTTTATAAACCTCCCTTGAATTCTTCTCATTTAAGAGAGCTAATACATCATTGACAATCAGGTTCTTTAACGTTTGTTTAATATGCTGGGAGAATCAGATATAGCAAAAAGCAGCCTCTGCTCAGACTTCTGAGTGATCTTCAGCCACAATCTCGAGCGATGCCCAGAGCTTGGGGTAAATTTGCAATAATGTATATACCCGTTTAGACCAATAGGGAACTTACAATCGTTATTATAAGGGGGGTTTACAACGCCAACAAAGAAAGAGCCAGAGAAGGTAATGGGTCCAGTCGATTATTTAGTAGTCCTGTTCCCGGGGAACAAGTTCAGCGGCAAGATCGCTCCTGAACTGGAAAAACTGCAGAAGAACGGCATCATCAGGATAATCGACCTGGTATTCATCCTAAAGGATAAGAACGGAAGGGCGATTTTCACTGAGGCCAGGAACCTCGGAGGCAAGGAGGGCGAGGCATTCAAGTCCTTCACGAGCAACCTAGGGGAATGGCTTTCTGAGGACGACATCGAGGACATCGGTGACTTGATCCCGAAGAACAGCGCAGCCGCGGCATTACTATTCGAGAACACGTGGGCCGTGGCCTTCAAGAAGTCCTTGCTCGACGCCGATGCCAAACTAATAACTCAGGCTCGAATACCGGGAGAGCAAGTGGAGAAGGTAATGAAAGAAAGGATCAAATTAGGAGGTGCTTAGATGAGAGGAAGGGGAGCCGCACTATTGATCGGAATGAAGGCGGGAGAGAATCGGGCGAAACAGGAGCAAGCGGCGCAGCAGCAGGGAGCTCAGCAGGCACAGCAACAGGCTGCACCAAGTCCTGCTCCAGCCCCGTCGGGTGGAGGAGACATCAGTGCCCAGCTGCAGAATCTTACCAACATGCATAACGCGGGCCAATTGACCGATGAGGAATACGCCGCGGCCAAGAAGAAGCTGCTAGGCTGATTGGTATCAAGAGTCCGGAATGGCCTAAAGGCCAAGGTTCAACCTTGGCCATTTTAATTTATTTAATCTTCATCTTTTTGTGGCTACCAGAATGGGGAATGGAAAGTCTTTCCCAAAACTCCTCGTGATAGAACAGAAATGACTTCTGTGGACAGCTCACTTGCCTTCGGCCTTGGCCTCGGAACGCATGATGAGACCTGCCACTATCAGAAATGCGCCAGCTAGCAATAACAACGATCCAAGGTCCAAGCCCCAGCGAAGCTCGATGGTTCCGAAGGTGGGGTTATCCAGGGTCGCCGAACCGCCAAGAGGATTCTCGCCCACATATTTTAGAAGGTCGACCACGGCGCTCCCTTCAGGAGGAGCAAAGAGGGCCGCGACATCACCTATGAAGATGACCGTTAAGAAGAACAGGCTGAAGATCACGGCCAAGGTGATTCCGAAGCCGATGTACTTCTTAGAAGCTTTCCTTGGCCCGACGGCCAGGTTGTTAAGGATAAAGAGGAACACCATCGCGCCAAGGATAAGGGCGAAGTTGATGGCCAAAGACCCGAGGTTGATCACCTCGCCGTTGGGCTTCAGCGTATTTAGCACGATCAGGTCGGTGCCGCCGAGCGACAGAAGGGTTACGAAGCCACCCGTGGCATAATCCCCCCCTAAGACCCAGATTTCCATGGTGAAGACCGGATTCATCAGCCCTATCACCGCGATAATCAATCCCATCATGGCTAGGATGTTGGCCTTGCCCCGGCGGCCCTGAGCGTTGAGGTTCATGAGCTCCAGGTAGGGAAACTTCAACTCTCCCTTCTTCTTTTTCTTATAGACCCGACGGGCGGTAAGCACAACGGCCAGGGCAATTAATCCAAAGAATATCCAAGTGGAGTAGTAGAGTAGGAACTCCAGCCATAACGTACTGGTGGATAATTCCTTGGCGTCGTTGTAGAAAACGACCCCGTCCCACATTCCTCCCTCCTCGCGGTACATCGGTCCTTGGGGGCCAGCCTCGCCCCTGGCCTCGGCCAAGAGGTCGGGGATCGTGCCCCATTTGCCCCCATACCAGACCCAGGAGGTGTCCGGCTGTCCTCCAGGTATCTCCTGGCGGATCTCGATTAGCTCGTACTCGTTGGGCTGGAGGGCCAAGCCATCATCGCCGCACTCGTCCATGCCCTGCAGCTTCCCTTGATAGTAGCGGTAGTAGTTGGCATGGCTGCCCAAGGCGACGTAGACCGTGGCGTGCGTGCCGTCCTGTACGATGATATCGGACCATCCAGCCTGGACGGCGGAATGATGCTGCGAATAGGTGGTCGCGACCGGCTCCAGGTCACCATCGAGCATCACCTGGACCATCTCCCAGTCGCCCTGGTGACGGTTCAGGGAGCCGGGGTTGAAGACGTAGAACATCCAGTACTGGACATAGGTCATCTGGCCGTCGCTCTCGATACGGTAGTAGACCGTGTAACCGAGCTGGCTTAAGTTCTGCTGGTAGGCCTGGACGATGTTGTCGTCGTCCACCCCGCCCAAACGGTTGTTGAGGAAGTAGTCATCGGTCCTGAGCTGGGCGAGCTCAGGTATGGTGGGCGTCTCCGTGATGAGGAACGCGGCGTCGTCGACCACCCGATACAGTGAGCAGCTCTGTAGGTAGTAATCTACGTCCACTGGATAGCAGGTCTCTGCCTTTACATACTGAAGGACCGGGGCGTATTGCTCGGCCAGTTGCTGGCGCTCCGCGTCGTTCAAGGGCGTAGCCCCAGAGGAGAGGCCGGCGGAGAGCGGGATGCACAATGAGGCGATAACAGCGATGATGACGATCGTCCTGAGAAAAATGGCCGTAAAGTGAGTCTTCATGATATGATGGGATGGTGAACGGTCGAGCATTCATAAATGTTGTCCGAGGCTCTAGAAGACCTATGTTCACTAGGTGCGGATTCGAATCCTAATGGGATCACCCTCGCCGGTCGATCATGATCATTTGATGGTGACAAGGTCTCGTTGGTAATCCTTCACATAATGTTTCTTGCCCTTCGCGAGCACCTCATGACCTTCCTTCTCAAGCAGTGCCTTGTGGCCCTCCTCACCTCCAGGGTACTTCTCGTTCAGGAAGCCACCTATCTTCAGGGTGCGCCAGTAAGGTATCTCAAGGTCATTGCCTTTTTTGGCGGCGCCCGCTGCCGCATTGGCCGCGGTCATGACGAAGATACCCGAGGTCAAGGTGCAACAGGCCTTCACCCCATGCTGCCTGGCGATGGCCTCGCAGATCTCCCTAAGGGTGATAAGCTTGCCCTCTGGCACCCTTCTCATGATCGCCACCACCTCGCTCGGGTTCGTCAGGACGACATCGTCCCCTTCCCTCGCCCCCATACCTGTGAGGGCATTATAGCAGGGAAATCCAGCCTCAAGCTTGAGGATTTTAGGGTAACCCTCCTTGTCCTCCAGTTTCTCCATCCAGGTCTTTTTTTTGTATGCCATGCGGCTCGCCTGCCTATGACCGACAATCGATGTTCGAGGGACCTGATGATGATTGGTGTGGGTCAGGCGAAACTGGTATCCCCTAACCAATCCCGAGATCCCTTGACCAATCTCCTATGCTGTAGCTGCTTAGGGCGAACCTCCGCGACGTCTCATCATGGCGTATGCCGCTGCTATAATGGCGATGACCGCCACCACGCCAACGATGATCAGGATGGTCGTCATGTCCGTTTCCCCGCCGCCGTCATCGGGTGGATTGTCGGGGCCTTCGGGCGTGGCGGAGACGATATCCGAGAGGCTGCTCGAACCATATTCGTTGGATGCCGTGATCGCATAGTAGTATGTCTGGCCATTGGTGACAGAGGTGTCATTGTACATCAACGTGCTCCCGGATACCTGAGCGAACGCTACTGTACCGATATCGTTGATGACCGTTCCCCTGAAGACCTTGTATTGGGTCACTGGCGAGCTTAGACTGCTCGCCGGTGGGCTCCAAGTAATCTTGACCCAGCCATCGCCGGATTGCGCTTCGACATCAAGAGGGATGGTAGGAGGAGCGCCAATGACCTGAGCCGTCACGACCGAGGTGAACGGCCCCCAGCCCATTGCGTTCTTGGCCCTGATCTTGTAGTAATAGCTCTGGCCCGCGGTCAATCCATTGTGCTGATATGATGTCACGTCCCCGAGCACGATCTCGTTGGTCAGAGCTCCGCTCGACGTCCCCCACATAATCGAGTAACCATCGACCACCGAATAGTTACTATAGGTCGGTGGGTACCAGGATAAAGCAACATAATACTGGTAACCGCTGGCAAAGAGATAGGCAGGGGCGCTAGGAAGGTCCCCGACCAAGACCATGATCACGGCGGACATGTTGCTCTGCCCTGCGGAGTTGCCCGCGGTTAACCCAATCCAATAGTTGCCATTCGCCAATCCCGTGAAGGAATACGATGTGCTTCCAGGCGGCAACCCCAATGTCATTATCGGGTCCGCCCCAGATGTCACTGGTTCGGATTGATAGATATAGGCGGTGTAGCCGAGCAAGGGATAGCTGCCCGTCGAGTTGGGCGCGCTCCATTGTGCCCCGATCGTGCCGGGGCCAGGGGTCAAGGCCAGGTTCCAGGGCTCGGAAGGAACTGAGGCGGTCGTGACGTACTTCATCAGGTCCAGACCAGGTACCTCCCCAGCGCCGAGGAAGGAAACATAGAGCTCGCCGTTCGAATCCATCCCCAGACCCGGGCGGTTGCCTTTGCCCATCGTCGAGACTATCTTCTCAGTGGCCCAACCACCGGCGCTCGTGGTGTGGTAAATACCTGGGATATCCCCGTAGGCAAGCTGCACCTCGTTCGAAGGATCCGTCCTCAGGGTCACGAACGGCATTGTCGGCATTTCTTCTAGGCCGGCGACCCAGTAAGGCGTAGACCAACCAGAGGCATCCCTCTGGGTATGGTAGATTCGTGGGTTGTATGGTATTGCCTTTTCCGAGAAGGCGTAGACGAAGTGAGGGCGGCCGAGGCCGTCCACCGTCAATGCGCCATAGGTGTGGACTATGCCCACCGTGACCAAAGCGGTGAACGTATTCACCAATTCATAGTCCCAACCCGATCCAGAGTTCCATGCATGGTTTATGTAAAACATTATGGTCGAGTTGCCTGAGTAATAATGGTAGGAGCGATAGATGATGTGCACCACGTCATCGGAACCTATGGCTATGTCCGTGGGGTCGATCACGACGTCGAGAGATGCCGGGTTATAATCCCAGTCGGGGATAGGTAGGGATGTCGAGGTCCAGCCCCCCACGGCGTTGGTGGCAAAGTAGAGCTGCTCGGACTTGACGAAGCTCATGAATGCCCTTCCAGTTGCGTTCACGGCGATGGAATTACCTGGATATGCGAGGGCGTAATTGGATTCCACCACCTCCGTGGTGAAGCTGCCTTCCATGTTCGTGGCGTACCTTAACTCATGGCTCAGTCCATCATAGTAACCGATGTGCACCTTGTCATTGGTGTCCAGGACCATTGCGTCCATGGCACCGAAGCTGCCCATGCTGTCGACTGTCTCGAACGTCCAATTCCCATATGGGTTGCTGTTCGTGGCGTACTTCAGGAGGTAGCCGTTATTGTCATACCAGGTGAGATGGATGCGATCGTTGCTATCCATCTCCAGGCAGGAGAACATTGCGCCGCTCTTATACACTGTCCTCTCCGTCCAAACGCTTCCCGCAGCCGTCACGCTCGAAACGCAGACCAATGATGAGGCCAATAGCATGAATGAAAGCGCTAAGGCCAGCATCGGAATTCCCTTGAGTATTTTGATCGTTGACATAGCCCCCCCTCCAACCTTTGGCCCGTTGCAAGGAATCCAGCGCCGAAGGGCGCGTATCAATGAACAAAAGGGCAATTCCAAGGATAATAGTGTGGTGCGCACTCTATAATCCTTTTCTCGGGCTCCTTGCCAATGGGTTTGGCACGGTTCGCGAACGATAGTTCAATGACCGCCCGGCCTTTTTACAAAAATAGATATCGGGAGCGGTGTTGCACTTCCGGCGAGAAACATGGTATCAGGAGCGATGGACGGCAAGGTGGTGCTAATCACTGGCGCGACCTCAGGGATAGGTAAGGTCACAGCCAAGACCATCGCAGGCATGGGCGCGAAGGTGGTCATTCTTGGCCGGGACGAAGGGAAGGGCCAGCAGTTGTTGGATGAGGTCTCCAATACCACCGCGAGGAGGGATGTGGAGTTCATCCTCTGCGACATGGCCTCGCTTGACAATGTGAGAAAGGCTGCCTTGGAGTTCCGCTCCCGCTACGACAGGCTGGACGTGCTCCTCGACAACGCCGGAGGCATCAATGGCAAGAGGAAGGTTACGGCCGAGGGCTTCGAGTACACTCTTGGCGTGAACCATCTCGCCCACTTCGTCCTAACCAACCTGCTCTTGGACAAGCTCAAGGCCAGCGCGCCCTCGAGGATCGTCGTCACCAGCTCATCCGCGCATGCCATGGGCAACATGGATTTCGATGACCTGATGGCAGAGCGCAAGTACAGGTATCTTAAGGTCTACGGCCAATCTAAGCTGGCCAACGTCCTTTTCACCTTCGAGCTTGCGAGAAGGCTGCAAAGCACGGGGGTCACGGCGAACTGCTTCCATCCCGGCGCCATTAGGAGCAATTTCGTCAATGGCATGGGCGGAGCGGCAAGCGTGATGGCTCCGGTCGTGGGGGTCTTCATGCACTCCCCGAAGAAGGGCGCCGAGACCCAGATCTACCTCGCATCCTCGCCCGAGGTCGAGGGCGTGACCGGGAAGTACTTCTTCAAGAAGATGGTGAAGCAGTCCTCTGCTGAATCGACGGACGAGGATGTGGCAAAGAGGCTCTGGAAGGTCAGCGAAGAACTGACCAAGCGATGGCTAGCTTAGAGGTCAATCGCATCCCTCCATCTGAGGGGCAAGCCAAGATCGGGTCTGACAAAGCTTGGTCTATGAGAATGAAGGAAAGGAAGAGATTGGCCAATCGCTCAGAAGACCCAGATCACCATGGCGAAGTAGAGCACCAGCAACGGAGCGAATGCGGCCAGCCAAACGAACTTCTTCCACCTGTATACCTTGTTCCCGTCCATGGGATCGAAGGGCATGAAGCTGTACACCGCGGAAAGCAGGTGCATCGAGGCTCCTAACACCGCTAATGCCACTATCGCCCCGCCCAAGGGTATGAAGAGCAGGAAGACCACGAAGATAGAGAAGCTCATCAACGGCCCGGCGCCGTAGATCATGGCCCTCTGCTTTGGGGTCAGCTTCTGGGTGTCATTGATGATGGTGCGTCCAGGTAAAGCGAAGACCGAGCCGAAGAGCAACGCGGTCACGAACATGATCACCGTGCCCAGGAACCAGAACTGATACTCGACCACCGCTCCGTATCTCCGTGCCACATACCTATGGGTAAGGTCGTCCACGATGAGCACGAAACCTGCGAAGAAGATGTAGATCAGAACCTGGTCCAGCTTGAGCAGGTCCATGTCAGCCGCGATCATGAAGGTGATGCCCAAAATGACGGACGCGAAGGCAATGGCAACGAGCTCGTAGGCGGAGAGGCTCAGGAATATGGATTTGCGCATCTGGGCGACGCCCTTCTCCGGCTCGACCTTGCCCATGAACTTGAATGCCTTCCAAGAGAGGTGCGATTTCAGGTAGCCGGTTACGAAATCCTCGACCATGCTCAACCTGAATCCTCGCGCCATCGAGGACTTGCTGCCTGCAACCGATGATGCAGCGTTGCCAGAGGCCGCCGAAGCCGCCACGTTCCCCGCCGCCCCTGCCGCCGCCACCGCCAATAGCCCCACCCCCGCCCCGACCGCCACCGCCGCGACGGGTCCTCCCGCCTCCTGGATCAGGCTCTGGCCTGAGGGCGGGGGCTGGGCTATGACTTGTCCTCCTCCCATGACGCGCATGGCGAACAGGTCGTCCAATCCGCTGTTGTAGGTGTTGGTGTTGCCAACGGCCAAGAAGCTCCCGTCCTGGTTATGGATGATGATGGACCCGGACACGGCCACATCGGGAAGTCCCAAATAAGAGTCCCATAGCAAGTTGCCGTTCAGGTCGGTGGCGACGATATAGGACTTGGAGAACTCGAGCCCGAAGGAGTAGGTGGTGCCACCGAGGATCAGCCCCTCCTCAGCCAGGAAAACCGAGGACCCGTATTCATTTTCCGTCCCACCATATGCCTTTTCCCAGACAAGATTCCCCCCTGAATCCGTCCTTACCGCGTAGAGGTCCGCCATTCCCGCGCCCATGCCATCGGTGTGCCCCGCCACCACGAAACCGCCGTCCGGCATCTCCAACAGGCCGTAGGCCAGGCTGGTGCCGTTGCCGAAGTGGTTCTGATAGAGCATGGTGCCGTCAGAGGTTGTCCTGACGAGGTACATCTGTTGCGTGGACGTATACGAGGCGGTCCAGCCCGATATCGCGTACCCGCCGTCGGCGGTCTGGATGACGCACTTGCCCCAGTCATCATCCCCACCCCCGTAGGTCCTCTCCCACTCAACGGCGCCGGTGGAGTTGGTCTTGATTAGGTACAAGTCGGTCCCGTCCTTGTAACCGGCCAAGGCGAAACCCCCATCGACCGTCTTGGTCATGCTGAAGGCCACGTCCCAATTCCCCGTCCCGAGCAATCGGTCCCAAAGCACCTCACCGGTGGAATCCACTTTGAATAGCCATACTTGGTATTGACTCGAGGTGGTATTGTAGGCGGCCCCCGCGATGGCGAATCCGCCGTCGGAGGTGTTGACGATGGCGTAGGCGTAGTCCGCGGAGCCTTTGTCGTAGGTCCTGCTCCAGAGCACGTTCCCCGCATAATCCACCCTTACCAGATAGGCGTCGAACACGCCTCCGGTAGGTTTCGTGACCCCTATCAGCGCGTATCCTCCGTCCCCGGCAGAAGCGGCACTGTAACCGGTATCGCTGTACACGCTCCCAATCACGTCCCTCCACGACGCCCAGGTCGCCGGGGCGTTCCCGGTCTCTATCTCCTCGACATGGTAATAGTCATACTGGGCCGTCGACAGCCAGGGAGAGACGCTATCTACCCCGACGGCTTGCGACTGGGGCTCGACCTCGACGTAGCTGTTCAGGTAGGCGCCGTCCAAGTAGAAGGAGAGGGTGCCGTCGACCATCTCCATGCCCAACACATACCAACGATAGCGCTCGAGCGCGAGCGACCCGAAGGTCATCACCACGCCCTCGCTGTCCCGGTACAGCGCGAAGTGGCTGTACCAGCCGTCGAAGGCGAATCCATAGGAATGGTTCTGTGTGACCACGTTCACTCCCAAAGAACCGCCGCTCCCCTCGGTCCACATCGCCCTTATCTCAGCTCGCCACTCATAGATGCCAGATGGGAATCCACGGTAGGATATGGCGGTGGGGGGCTCCACGAACTCAAGCACCACGCAGCTCTGGTTCAGGAAGGTGTGCGCGGGGGTGTTGACGCTCCAGCCAGCTGCCTCCATCTCTTCGAGGGACGCGTAATCCATATGGTCGGTCCATGAGAAGGACGGGTCCGCAGCTTTCGCTGATGGCAGTACGCCCACGAAGCTAGAGACGATCAACAATAGGACGGCCGCGACGAGCAACGCCTTTCTCAAATTACCTCCTCCCTCTCCATCGTAGTGCTTCATGGTGGTAATATCATTATCGCCTGAAAGAATGGCCATGACCAGATGGCATTTGGAGCCCTGAATCGAGCAACAGATCCAAATGTGGAAAATTGGCAGGCCCCCAGGAGCATCCCGGTTCCGTCAAATCGGTCCCCCACCTTTTTTAAGAGGCCACCGCGATAGCCGAGATATCCGACCACATGATTAATAATACTCAGTGAATATATTCAGTAAGGCACAAGTGGAGGAAGGATCGGTGGACATCCTATCGAACAACTTACCGGCAGAGTTGCGCAACTTCCTTTTAGTGCGAGGCGGGAACTCGCTCATCATCCGCGGCAACGCCGGAACGGGCAAGACCACGCTCGCGCTCCAATTGATCGAGGAGCTGGCGGAGATCGAGAACAGCTTCTACTTTTCCACCCGCGTTAATGATTCCGTCTTACTGAACCAGTTCCCCTGGTTAAGTGGCCGCCTCTTTGGCCATGAGGTTGAAGAGGTCATTGCCATGGAGACGGAGTTCTATGAGGAGGATCAGATCCTAGCGGCACTTCCCCCCATGCCAGCTGAGCTAATTGAGGACGAGTCCAAGAGGCTTTGGCTGAACAAGCTCAAGCTTAGGGGCGCATTCGATTTCGAAGTCCGGCCTGGACAGTCCTTCCCCCAGAATCGCATCGACCTCTCGGAAATGGAGAAAGTGTATTCGGCCATCGAGCGAGCCAAGGGCGGAAAATCACTGGTCGTTATCGATTCAGTTGACGCCCTGGCCGAGGTTTGTGGAGTCAACCCCGCCACGGTCATTACCTGCATCCAGAAGGACCTGGTGGAGGGGAGGAAGGTCAACATCATCTTCGTGGCGGAGAGCAACGACCGCTTCCTCGATTATCTGGGAGATGGGGTGGTAGAGCTCTCCATCCAGGACCATCATCGCCGTCGCCTGAGAGAAATGAACATCCTCAAGCTGCGTGGATGCCCCATACAGCAGCCTAAGTACCTCTTCACGCTTAACGGCGCTAAAGTGCGCGCCTTCTCCGACCGATCCTTCCAAGTCGATACCACCATCCGTGGATGGCACCCGATTTCCGATGTGATGGGGAAGATCTCCTTCGGAATGGGCGACCTCGATCGTCTCACCGAGGGGGGCATGACCCCAGGGTCCATCGTCCTCATCGAATTGGGCTATGGGGTGCCTTTGCACGTCACCAGCATATTGGAGCAGATGATCGTGGCCAACTTCGTCTCTCATCGTCGCGGTGTGCTCTGGGTCCCCCTGAAGAAGGAGAGCGTGGACAGCGCTCGGCAGCGCATGTCCTCTATGGTGGCCAAGGAGAACTTCGATCGCTACGTCCGCATCCCCGAGGCCGCCTCCGAGGCGCAAGACTCCAGCTTGACCTGCATCATGCGCATCGAGGGCACCAACGCCCAGCTCGACCTGAGCTGGAAGACGGTCGCCTATTCGCTCAGGGAGGCGTCCACCCCCCTCCTCTCGTTGATGGGCTTCGACACTTTGGAGTCGATCTACGGGGGCAAGATAATGGATCAGCTGACCGACCACTTCGCCGCGGTCAAGCGCAGCCGGGGCCTCTTCATCGGCCTGGTTTCTCCCTCGACCAAATCCACGGACCGACTGGCCGACCTGGCCACCTGTCAGCTCAAGGTCGATCGCATCGGAGGCGCGGTCGTGGTCTATGGCGAGGAGCCCTTCACCGAATGCAACGTCCTGACCATAACCGAGGAAGGCGACAAGACCAAGCTCGACCTGGTGCCCATCGTCTAGGCCGACGGCTCGCTCTGTTGCAGGTCCAGCTGGCGCCTCAAAGCATGCTCCAGTTCCTCCCGGCTCTGCTCTCCGATCAGCCGGTCCACCAGCTCCCCCTTCTTGAAGATGAGGAAGGTGGGCGTGGCCTTGACCTTGTATTGCACTGGGAAATGGAAGTCCAGCTGGGCGTCGACCTTACCGAAGACTACCTTCCCGGTCATGTCCTTGGCCATGGCCTCGAATATCGGCAGCATGCGCTTGGAGTGCTTGCACCACCCCACCCAACAATCGATGACCACCACGTTGAATCGGTGCAGGACGCCCTCGATGTCATCCGAGCTCAGGTCCAAGGCCCGTTCCGGCCAGCTACTTTCGCTCTCCTTCGCCGCCTCAGGTAAAATCCCGGCCATCCCAACACCTCATCGTCCGATTGATGGTAATGCCTTCCGTCTCCAGCCCATAAATAGGCTTCCGTTTCTCCTACTTGGCTTTGGAAGCATCTGCTGGACCCTTGTCTGGTCCCCATCTCATTATCGGCCGTGGAATGGCATTCCCTCTCATTCGAACCTGAGGACCTCGGCGGGCGAGACCTTGCTAGCGCCCCTTGCCGCCGGGTACACGCTGAGGATGGTGGCCGCGAACGAGAGGAACGCCACGAATAGGATGGGCCAAAGGTCGAGGACCCAAACGAAGCCCTCCGCCTGCAGACTGGTCATCCAAAGCTCATACCCCACAATGATCCCAAGGACCGTGCCGATGACAATCCCCAATAGCGAGATGAACGCCGATTCGATGGCGAAGTTCGCTACCACCATGCTCTTGCGATAGCCGATCGCTCGCATCATGCCGATCTCGATCCTGCGCTCGTGGATGGAACGGATGGTGATTATTCCCAGGCCGGATATGCCCACGATAAGGCCCATGGCAAGGAACGCCTCGAAGAGCGTGAACATGGAGTTGACCAGGCTGGTGATCTGTCTCGCCAAGGCTTGCACGTCTATGGTCTGCAGGCCGTTGGCCAGGAAGCTCTTCTCCAGCAACACCGCCTGCTCGCCAGTGTCAAGACCAGGCTGGAAATCGACCAAAAGGAGCGAGTAACCGGATGCCAGGAACTCCGTTCGGACGACCGGCTCGCCCATGAACGCCCCCTGCATGGCGCTCTGCTTCATGATGCCCGCGATGGTAAGTTCGTACACGACCCCCAACGGGTTCTCGAAGGCTACTACCTGCCCTACCACCAGCTCAATGCCCAAGCCAGTGTCAGGTGGACCAAAGCCCCCACCACTACCGCCCAAGCCGGTCTGTGGCATCACGCTCCCATCGAAGATGACCAAAGAGCTGTTGGCCTGCACCGCTTGCCATACCTCGGTATCGCTGGAATAAAGCGTGTGATTGTAGTCGGCCAAGGGATAGTTGCCTAGAGTGTAGAATGAGGAGTTGAAACCCATGACCTGATACTGCACCTCATTGTAGCTGGTATGCTGGGTATTGGGATCGAAGCTGGTGTAATTGATGGTGGCCAATGAAACTGGCAGGGAGACGAGGGCGCTGACGTTCCCAGCCTGCAGGGGCGAGCTTGGTTGGTCGAGCCGCTGCCATGGGTCCTCCATGATCGGTGAGGTGGAGGTGAAGGAGATGACGTCGAACCCGCCCGAGGTCTCGCCCACCATCCGATCTATGTTCACCGACATCATACCCGACATCACCGACAGGGTGGTCATCGTGAAAATGACCAATCCGAAAATGAAGATGCTGAGGGCGGTCCTGAACTTGGCCTTGAGAGGATATGAGATGGCGGTCTTGAGCACCGCGCGGTACTCCTTCCTCACCCGGAACAGCTTGGTAAGGACGTGGATGATCGAGTCAGAATTGAACATGATGATGAGCAATGCCCCGGTCACCAGGAAAAGGCCAGCGACCACGTATCCCTCGATGTCCGCCTCATAGGGGAAGATCTTGAGGTCGAAGGGAAGTGGGAACCATATGATGAGGGTGAGGACACCGGCCAGGGTCCAAGCCACTCGCTCGCTGATCACCCGGCGCAGAATGAATCCCAATGAGATGGTGATGAGGGAGAGGCCTGAATTCGAATAGGCCAGCTTCTCCTGCGATACTCCAAAGGTCAGGAGCAGCGCTCCGCCAACGAGCATTAGGAGGCCAAGCCGGAAGGCGCGCTTGTCCTTCTTTGGGACCGGTGGCTCTGGGATGCTCCGGATGGCGCGTACGATGTTGAGATTGGATATCCTTCGGGTGGCGATGTAGACCGTGATGATGGTAAGGGCGAATCCTGCCACATATGCGAGGATCAAAGACATGGGGGTGAATGTGAAGTAGTCGACCAGATTGAAGGAGAAGTCGCCGAACTGGAACATGTCGCTCATAGCCCATACTATGACGTATGCCAGCAGCAGGCCTAGGACGGATCCCACCCCGGCCGCCAGGGCGGCGTACAGGGTGCCTTCGTATATGAACAGGCGCCGGAGCTGCGCCCTCTTCATGCCGATGGCCCGGGCCACCCCCATCTCTCCCTTCCGCTCCTCGCTCAGCATGGTGAATATGTTCACGACCAAGGCGATGCCAGCAATGATGGAAAAGGCACCGAAGACGAAGAAGAGGCTGGTGAACATGTTTGCCATCGTCCTCGCATCGGAGATGGCCAAGGCCTTGTCATCGATGATTACGAGCCCTTCGGAGGCATACTGCGGCTCGGCCAGGATGGCGTTGATGTCCGTCCTCACCTGGTCAGCATGCGAGAGCCCGCTGTCACCAGCACCTGGCAAGGAGATGAATATGTAATTCGACTGCTCGAGGTGGCCGGTCAATGCTTGCGCGGAAGCTATGTCCATGTACACTGTGCTGCTGGAGCCGTAGGCCCCCAACCCACTGTCTTGGACGATGAGCGAGACGGTGGCGATGACGAATTGGTATTGATTGATGAAGACGGTGACGCTATCGCCCTGATGGGCATCTATGTCCTTCGCGGCCCTCTCGTTCAGGTAGACCGTCATAAGGACAGGCGCTGAGGATACCCGCGCGCCATTCATATCGTAGAAGTATCCGAAGTTGCGAACGACCGTGTCGTTCAGCCCCATCAAGCTTAAGGTGGAGGTGAAGAGCTGATTGGCGTTATTGAGAATCGCCACATTGTCCATGAGGAGGGTGTTCGACGCCTCCACGTTGGGAATGGCCGCGAACTCGTCCGAGAGCGGATCGATGAAGCTGTCGTTGAAGTATTTGTACCCGGCATACGGGGAGCCGACGCTGAAGTCGACCTCCCCCAAGGCGGTCGTGGTCTGCTTGACGATCATGTTGTCCATAGTGTCCCCCACCACGAAGGAGGTGGAGATGATCGCGGTACCGACCATCAGCCCCCCGATCACCAGCGCCGTGGTGCCTTTGCGGCGGGCGAGGTTCCTCATGGCCATGGTGAGCAGGACGCGGTGCTTGCGCGCATCCAGCATCACCAATGCAATGGCAATCACGATGGCTGCAAGCAGAGCAACGAAGCCTGGCAGCAGCAGGAAGCACAAAACTATAGCGATCGCGCCGACCAATAGCGTAGCCGCACTGGCGATCCTCGACACCAGGTCACCCCAATCTGCGTATCTCTTGCGTGACCTTCTGGATGCTGCCGTTGGCTTCGACGATGAGACCGTCCCTCATGTGCACGATGCGGTCGCAAACCGCTCCAACCTCGGGGTCGTGCGTCACGATGACGAACGTCTCCCCATGCTCCTTGTTCAATTTGCGCATGAGGCAGATCACCTCGTCGGCGGTCTTCTTGTCCAGGTTGCCAGTGGGCTCGTCGGCCCAGATGATCGCAGGGTCATTCACCAGGGCACGGGCGACGGTCACCCTCTGTCTCTCGCCCCCCGACAACGAGGCGGGGCGCATGATCATGCGGTCCTTGAGGCCGACCGCGGTAAGCAGCTCTTGCGATTTCTTCCTGGCGTCCCTTGTATTATAATCCGTCAGAAGCAGGGGGAGCTCGACGTTCTCCTCCGCTGTCAGCACCGGTAAGAGGTTGAAGAATTGGAAAACGAACCCCATCCTCTTGGCCCGGAAGATGGTCTTAGCATCATCGTTCATGGCCGTGATCTCTTTGCCCTCGACCAGCACCTTCCCAGAGGTCACCTCGTCGATGCCTGATAAGCAGTTGAGGAGGGTGGTCTTGCCACAGCCAGAGGGACCCATGACCGCGACCATCTCGCCCTTGTCGATGGATAGGTTCACATCTTTCAAGGCCTCGACCCTGATGTCCCCAGTGACGTAGGTCTTGCAAACGTTCTCAGTCTTGATGATATTGGCCATGCGGGCGCCTTCCTGATGAGTCTCTATCGGCTTCTAGGTTCGATGCTTCGAGCCTGGTACTGTGGGAGAATGAAGAGGTGCTATATAAGGGTGAGAGGAAGTCCAGGCTCGGCTTCCGAACCATGGCAAAATGCTACTGGATTGGAGAAGAAAATGAAGATAAAAGATGGAAGGGGTTTGCTTCGGACTTGGCTCGCTCGGAACCTGGTTAGACAGGTTTCTTCTCCTTACGGCTAGCATCCGTGATGATCTCGACCTCTTTGGCCTCTTTCTTCATCTCCTCTTCGAGCGTGCTCAGGTCCCTGCGCAGGTCCTCGGGCTTGGGGATTGGTCCCAGGATGTCCTCCGCTTTGCCCACGACCTTCTCCACGTCCTCGATCTTGGAGATCTCCCTCTCCGGGACCGTCCTTCCAGCACCGAGGTACTCGGAAACGCCCTCCACCAGCTTGGTGAGCTCGAACGGCAGGATGAACTTCGTGGACGGGGTCATGCCCAGCGCCTTGAAGGCATCCAGGGATAGCACCGTCAAGGCCTTGGAGTCGAGGGAGCTCGCACCGACCGACAGGATGCGCAGCTTCTGCGCTTCCCCTTGGGCTTGCAAGATGATGGCCATCCTCTCGCCCTCCGCCTCCAGGATCTTGGACTGCCTCAGCCCCTCGGCCTGTAGGACGCGGGCGCGCTTCGAGCCTTCCGCGGTCAGGATCGCAGACTTCTTCTCTCCGTCCGCCCTGAGGATGGCAGCGCGCCTCAAACGTTCCGACGAGGTCTGCTCCTCCATGGCGTTCTTGACCTTGGGGGCTGGATCCACTTCCCTGATCTCCACGTTCTCGACCTTCACGCCCCACTTGTCGGTGGCTTCGTCGAGCACGTCCCTGAGGTGGACGTTGATGCGCTCCCGGTTGGATAGGATCTCGTCCAGTTCCATGTCGCCGATGATGGAACGGAGAGTCGTCTGGGCCAGGTAGACCGTGGCGGAGCGGTAGTTCTGAACCTCGAAGAACGCCTTCTTGGGGTCGATGACCTTGCTGTAGATGATGGCGTCCACGTTGGTGGGCGAGTTGTCCTTGGTGATGACCTCCTGCCTGGGAACGTCCAGTACCTGCGTCCTCAAGTCCAGCTTTACCACTTCGCTGATCAAAGGCGTCACATAATTGAAACCTGAGTTCAAGATCCTAATGAACTTACCCAACCTCATGTATATGCCTTGCTCATAAGGCCTGATGATCCTGATACCGCTGGATAGGATAATCAGTATCACGACGATTGCGATCATCACCAGGCCGACGACTACTAAATCAACCATTTTTCAGACCTCCTCCGATTATGAACCCATGCTCATGACCCTGATCCAGGGGCCTCCTCAACGAATACATGGACTCCTTCGCTGCTCTTCACTATTACCTTCTTGCCCTCTGCGATCTCATGACTCGAGGTAGCACTCCAGGTATCATGATCAATTCTTACTTTACCCGTGAGGGTGTTGGGCTGGACCGTCTTGGTTACAACCCCCTTCTGCCCCACGAGGGACGTGGCCACGGTAGTTTGAGGCGGAGCTGGGGGCGCCAGCCGCTGATACAGCTTGATGGTCACGTAGGTCATGGGAACGAACAGGACGACAGCAATTATTGGGGACCAATAGGAGAACAGCAATCCTGGAAATACCAACCCCAATATCCCAATGATAATCAAAATGGTGGCTGGGACCAAGAGGAACGCGCCGGGCGAGATGGCCTCTATCACGAGGAGCACCACGCCTGCCAATACCAATGCGATCGCGACTTCGGCTTCGGTTACCATCGGCCGCTATAATCGAATTCGTGCTATTTGGGTTTATTCCCCGCCTTGGGAAAAGTTTGTACGATTGTAGAAAATGGAGAAGAAATGACCCAGTGATATCAAAATCTTCCTCGAGCTCCGCCTCCGCCCGTCCGTCCGCCGCCCCATCCGCCTCCCCCCTTTCCAATTAAGGAGAGCAGAAGGTAGGGGATCCAGATCAAGATCCTTCCCTTGGTCCCCACCACCAGGACCACAACGACGAGAATGATGATTGCCCACTGCCACCAGGCCAAGGTTATCCCGAGGAACGAATAGCCGGAGGAAGGCGTGCCCGTCGAGGAGTAGTTATCGATCAGTTCCAAACCGATCGAATATACGAAGAGCTTGATTCCTGTGGAGTAATCGCCGCTCTCCAAGTAGGGGTCCAAGTACAGCTGGCGCAGCTCGGTCAACCGAGCGCCGTTGAGGATGCCCGATACGCCCGCGCCCGTGACCACCCTCCAAGCCTCCTCCGAATAGGAGAAGACGAACAGAACCCCGTTGTCCTTGCCCTGCTGGCCTATCCCGTTCTTCTCGAAGGCCCTCAGCGCGTAATCGTTGATGCCGATGGGTTGGGTGGTGTTCACTATGAGCACGGCGATCTGGCAGGAGTTGTTCAGCTCCACCGCATAGCAGAAATCGTCCAGGTCGACGTAGTCGCTATAGGTCATGACGCCGGCCCGGTCGTCCACGTAGGGGGTTATGGTCGGGACCCAGGAGAGGTCCTCCTCGGGGGCGCCCGCGCTGAGGACGAGGTAGGCGCCGACCCCGGCCACGATGACGAGGATGATCAGCGCCAAGGCGATGGCGGCGCGCTTGCCCCTGTCCATCGCTCACCTTCAATTGTTCAGCGCATCCCCATCTGGCAGCTCCGTGCCCCAGTATGGCTTCTCGCTGAATCCGAAGGACCCGGCGAACACGTTGTTGGGGAACGATTTGATGAAGGAGTTGTAGTCCCGGACGGCCGCGTTGTACTGAGCCCTGGCATAGGAGAGCTGCTCGTTCTGGTCCACGACCTCGCCCATGTACTGGCTGACGATGGCGTCAGCCGTGAGGACGGGGTAATTCTCCCAGGTGAGCACGATCTGGGTCAGGTTCTGGTCCAGGTGCGCGCTGGTGTTGGCCAGTGCCTCAGCCCCCGCGCCAGAATTGTATTGGGTCATCCATTGGGTGCGCAGCTCGGTTATGTTCGTCAGCAAGCCTGATTCATAGACCTTGTAGCTATCCACCTGCACCAGGAGGGCAGGAAGGATGTCCAGCTTGGTCTTGTAGCGGTTCTTGATCTGGGACAGGTTCTCGCTGACAGCTTGTTCCTTGCTCACGGCTCCATTGTAGGAGAGCGCGACCAACAGGCCGGTGACCAGCAATAGGCCGACCACCAGCACGACTATGAGGACCTTCTTGTTCATGAGACGGACCTGCGGAAGCAATGTGCCCTCTCTTTTTAAATCTAATCTGAAATACCACCGGCTTGCTCAAAGGAAGGCTAAGCCAACAGCTCGAGGATGACGATCGAGATCACCAAGGTGACGATGGTTATCGGGAGCCCCGCCTTGAGGAATCTCCAGAAGGGCATCTGCACCCCGAGCTTCTCGCCGTTCTCCGCCACGATGACGTTCGCTGCCGCGCCCAGGATGGTTGCGTTCCCGGCCAAGGTGCTGGATGCCGCCAGTGCCAGCCATAGTGACGTAATCCCTATGCTCTCGACGAAGGGGGCGAGGAGCATTACGGCGGGGACGTTGCTGATCAGGTTGGAGAGTATGGCGGTGAAGATGCTGAGCCCGGGTATGGTGGAGAGCCCTCCATCGCTGATGGACTGGAACGCATCCTCCATCTCCTGCAGCAGCCCGGAGGTCGCCACCCCCTTGAGGACGATGAACAGTCCGATGAAGAACAATAACAGGGTCCAGTCCACTCCCTTCAGGATGGCCTTGGCGTTCGTTCTTTTATTGGCCAGAGGGAGGAAGAATAGGGCGAACGAGCCTCCCACGAACGCCACCATGGCCAATGGCACGCCCAGGAACGGGGTCACGATGAACCCGATGAAGACGGCCAGAATGATCCCTCCCACGAGCCAGACGGATCGGTCCATGCCGTGGAAGCTTACCTCCCGGGAAATGGCCTTGGCGTCGATGGTGCGGCCGTTCCATGACCCGCCATCCTTCAGGTCCTTTCGGAAAGCCAGCCATACCATGGGGATGGCCACGACCATGCTCACCACCGCGATCGGCAACATGGCGGCGGAGAAGTCGATGAAGGAAATGCCGGACTGGGTGGCGATGTAGGCGTTCTGGGGATTGCCCACGGCCGTGGCCACGCTACCGATATTGGCCGAGATGGCGATAGCGACCATGTAAGGGACGGGGTCGGTCTTGATCAACATGCAGGTCCTGATTATTATGGGGGTGAAGAGCAGGACCACCGTATCGTTCAGGATCAGCGCCGACAAGACCGAGGTCACCACCATTATCAGGACCAAGAGGTGAAGACGGTTCTTGGAATGGGAGATGATGCGAAGGGACACCCAGGTGAAGAAGCCGCACACCTCCAGGCATCCGACCAGGATCATCATGCCCAGGAGCAGGGCAAGGGTGTTGATGTCGATCGCCTCCAAGGCCTCATCCGGTCCAACCACTCCCAGGAGTATCATGAGGCCTGCGCCGAGCAAGGCGACCATCGGCCTCTCTATGTTGAACCAACGGAAGCGGCGAATGGAGATGAGCACATAGGTCATTACGAAGATCACTAGTGCCAACACCATCTCCGTGGACATCTCCCGGGGCATGGTGTCAAGGGAATAAATCGATTGGCTCCGCTTTTTCGAAAGAGGTCCGCATTTGCAAAATCTGTAAATACGTCATGCTCGGTAATGCCGAAAAAGGAGACCGACCACGCACCGATGGACCCAGGACCTGCGTATGGGGGATCACGTCCTTCATCTCTACCGCGATGACCAGGAGCGCGAGCGTGCGGTCGCCGACACCTTCGCTTGGCTGCCACAAGGGGCGAAGATGCTCGTATTCTCGCCTCAAGGCAATCTGCCAAGCCATCTCAACAACGGCAACGGATTGATGCGGGATCCGAGGTCGGCGGTCAGGGAGGGACGGGTCGTGTCCTTGCGCTCCGATGACCTTTACATCCCCGATGGTAGCTTCGACAGCCAGGCGACATTGGGTAAGCTGACCGATGCCGCGGAGAGAGCGGAGAGCGAGGGCTTCAAGTCCCTCGTGGCGGTTGGGGATGCATCACGGATCGTCGACACGAAGGAGAGCAACCCTGAATACGTCCGCTATGAGACAGCGGTCAACTTCCTCGACCTTCCGATAGATGTGGCTTTCATATGCCAATACGACCGGCGCATCATACCGCCAGACCATCTGCGACGCGTGGTTAGCGTCCATGACAAATTGCTGAGGGACCGCCAGCTGGAGAGGAACTGCTGGTTCATATCCAGGCGAGGGGTGTAGCAACAGTCGGATGACATACCCTTGGCTCAAAGGCCGGGGAAGCGCACGATCGGCTCAAGGACCACCGTGATCTCCAGGTCCTCGAAGCCCAGTGGCCTGATCTTCCTGTCCACGAAGTCCATCAGCTCGGGGTTGTCCGCCGCGTGAACCCTGATCAGGATCCTTCTTTCACCAGTAAGGTGCATGACCTCGCTCACGTTCTCGAGCGAATATAGCGCCGACGTGGCCTCGGAGGACCGCTCGGGCGAGATGTCGGCCGAGATGAAGGCCATGACCCCCACTCCGATCCTGCCTTCGTCCACGATCGCCGAGTAACCTAGGATGGTGCGGTCCTCCTCCATCCTCTTGATCCGGTCGCGAATGGTGGAGGGCGACCTGCCCAGTGCCAGCCCGATCTGCTCGTAGGTGAGCTTGCCGTCCTTCTGCAGCAGTCGGAGGATATCCGCATCCAGGTCTTGCATGTCGATCATGTATTCGCTTGGTCCGATATCAACGATTCGGGCGAGATGTGCGTTCTCGAGCTTCATCCTCGGCGAGGTAGTCACGCAAGATCTCCACATGGTCGAAGGCGAGGTCGGGCAAGGGGTCAAGGGGGACGAGGGTTACATCACTGGCATCATCACCCGATTCCAACCTGCCGCCGATCGCCCGCATCAGGAAGACCGCGCTGACGAAGTGCCCCCTCGGGTCCCGGCCCGGTTGGGAGCGGAGGGAGACCAACCTTACGGGCAACGTCTCCAGGCCCGTCTCCTCTCTAACCTCGCGGACCGCCGCCTCCTCAACCGTCTCCCCGTACTCCACTATCCCACCTGGCAAGGCCAACTTGCCCCGGAAAGGCTCCCTGCCCCTCCTGACGGCCACCACCTCTCCCTCCATGAGGATGATGCCATCGACGGTCAGCAGGGGATTGCGATAGCGGCGCTCCACCTGCTCCAAGATGAACCGGGTCCTATTGTCGTAGACCTGTAAGAGCCTATCTCCTTCATTCGTGAGCGAGGCTCGGCTTCGGTCTAATACCACTAAGGGTCGACCCTGCTCGTCCTTTAGGCGGTTCACCCTTTTCCTCAGCCTAGGTTCATCGGTCCGAAGCATTCTTGCCGCTCCCTTCAGGTCGCCTGCCTCTCGCAAGGCCCTCAGGACCATGGCCTTGGAGCGGTCCATCACCCGCCGCCCGCGAGCCCTCAGCACCAGTTCGAACCCCATCTCATAATCCATGGCACTACCTTTTTCCATCATCCAGGCGTGAAGCTTTATACTTGCTGGGGTTGTACAAGCGTCGTGGCGAGCAGAAAGAAGACCATACCGACCATCCTGGACGCCGACGAGCTCCTGGACAAGGCGTTCGGTAGGTCGGCTAAGATCTCCAAGCAGGGCGACGACCGCTTGGACGGCAAGAGGAAAACAGCCGTGGCTCGCATCGCCGCCTCGGGCGACATCCTCCATGGCACCTTGGTCAAGTACGTCAAGGCCTTCCCCAGCATGGAGAAGCGCGAGGAGTTCCTCATGGAGCTCTTGGACACCGTCGTGGGCCTGGACAAGCTCAAGAAATCCCTGTCCGCGCTCTCCTGGGCCTCGGCACGATGCGCCTACCTTAGCCGGGAGTATGCCCGGCGCGCCAAGGCCTCCCAGGGCGCGGAGCAGCTGGAGCGTGTCAGGAGGGAGTACTTCGGCCGGACCTCGTCCATCATCGAGCAGATACGGGGGGACATAGACTTCGTGGCCCAGGCGCGCGAGGCTTTCAAGAAGATCCCCGCGCTGGAGATGCACCTCCCCACCATGGTGGTGGCCGGATGCCCCAACGTGGGCAAGAGCCAGCTGGTGGAGCGCATTTCCACAGCCAGACCGAAGATCGCTCCTTATCCCTTCACGACCCAAGGCATCAGCGTGGGCCACTTCCAATCCGGTTACCGTCGCCTCCAGGTCATCGACACCCCCGGCCTTTTGGACCGGGAGTTCGAGGAGCGCAACACCATCGAGAAGCAGGCGGTGCTGGCCCTTAAGTACCTGGCCGACGTCATCGTATTCATCATCGATCCCTCGGAGACGTCAGGCTATCGCATGGAGGAGCAGATGAACCTGCTCGAGTCGACGAGGAAAGCGTTCCCTGGAATCATGATCATTGAGGTTGAGAACAAGTCCGACCTGAAGAGGACGAGGTCCAAGCGCCTCAAGGTCTCTGCCCTGAACAACGAGGGCATGGAGGAGCTGATGCGCCTGGTGATCGAGGAGCTCTCCAAGAGCCCCAAATGGTCGGGCGAAGCTCAATTATCCCCGAAGCCATAACCAACAAGGCGAGAGGAGGGAAGGGATGGCCCAAGTGGTTTGCAGCGAGAGGATGAGGCAGTACTTCGAGGCCTTGGTAAAGGAGGCCGACCGCTGCTATGCCGTGGCCAGGAGGGCCCGGGCCCGGGGCATGGACCCCGAGACCTTCGTGGAGATCCCCCAGGCGGAGGACCTCGCCTCCCGGGTCGAGAAGCTGCTATCATCGTGGAACGTCGAGGGCGTGGCAGTGCGCATCCGCGAGCTGAGCAAGGACCACGACCGTGAGGAAGTCTCTCTTCTTATCGCCAAGGAGGTGGCCACCAGGCCGGCCAAGTCCAAGGAGGAGGCGATAGACCGGGCGGTCAGGGTAGGCCTGGCCGTGCTGACGGAAGGTATCCTGGTGGCCCCACTGGAGGGCATAGCCGGCATCAAGCTGGGCAGGAACGGGGATGGCACCAGCTACCTGGCCATCTCCTTCGCCGGGCCGATACGCTCCGCGGGCGGGACCGGGCAGGCCATGGCGGTGCTGATCGGGGACGTGGTCCGTCGGGAGCTAGGCATAGGGAAGTACATCCCGACGCATGGCGAGGTGGAGCGGTTCAAGGAGGAGATCCCTCTCTACAAGCAAGCGCAGCATCTCCAGTACATCCCCACCAACCAAGAGATCGAGCTCATCGCCAAGAACTGCCCGGTATGCATCGATGGCGAAGGGACGGAGGACGCCGAGATATCCGGCTATCGCGACCTGCCGCGCATCGAGACCAACAAGGTGCGGGGCGGCGCCTGCCTGGTCATCGCCGAAGGCCTGTGCCAGAAGGCTCCGAAGCTGGAGAAGCACGTCAAGAAGCTGAACATGGACGGATGGCAGTTCATCTCCGACTACCTGGCGCTCAAGAAGAAGGACCTGTCCGAGGAGAAGGACAAGGTCAAGCCGGACTTCAAGTACCTCAAGGACCTGATCGCCGGGAGGCCGGTGCTCGGGCATCCATCGAAGGTGGGGGGACTGCGCCTCCGCTACGGAAGGGGAAGGACGACCGGCCTGGCGGCCCTCGCCTTGAACCCGGCCACCATGTACGCCTTGGACGAGTTCCTGGCCGTCGGCACCCAGATCAAGATCGAGAGGCCTGGGAAAGCCGGTGCGGTAACTCCCTGCGACGAGGTGGAAGGGCCGATCCTGCTCCTCAACAATGGGGACCTGGTGCAGGTGAACACCGTGGAGAGGTTCCTCGAGGTCAAGCCGCGGGTCAAGGAGATAGTGGACCTAGGCGAGGTGCTCATCCCCTTCGGAGAGTTCGTGGAGAACAACCACGTTCTCGTGCCAGCATCGTATGGCATCGAATGGTACAAGGTGGAGCTGCGCCGGGCCGCGGGAGCGCTTCCAGAGGGCTGGAACGACCCGCCCGACCTGGAGGCGGCGGTCGCTCTCTCCAAGCAGTACAACGTCCCTCTTCATCCCAAGTTCAACCTGTTCTGGTCCGACGTCCCGCTGGAGGAGCTCAAGCAGCTGAGGTCGGCCCTCGCTTCCCAGGGAAGGGTGCAGGACGGCGCCCTATTTATGAACGATTTCCAGGCCTCGAAGCCTATTTTGGAGAGCCTGGGCGTCCTGCACTCGGTCAAGGGCGCGGACCTCGTCGTCTCGTTCCACGCCTCGTCCCTGCTTTCCGGGCTCGGGCTTAAAGCTGGCCCGGTCATAGTCGAGGAGCGCCCCTTCGATGGGAAGGATTCCCTCGAGGCGGTCTCGTCGGCCATGGGCATCAAGGTCAGGCCCAGGTCGGTCACGCGCATCGGAGCGCGAATGGCGAGACCGGAGAAGGCCAAGGAGAGGAGGATGAAGCCGCCGCCCCACGTCCTCTTCCCTCTCGGACTGAGTGGGGGAACGCAACGCCTGGTGAGCGAGGCCATGAACGGAAAGGAGGTGGAGGCGGACGTCGGGGTACGCTCCTGCCCGGTATGCGGCAAGACCACCTTCATGTGCAAGTGCGAATGCGGCTCCCACACACTCCCGTCGGACTCGCCCAACAAGCAGATAATCGACATCAACGAGATCATCCAGAACGCCATGCGCAACCTGGGCGAGACGGACATACCCGCGATTAAGGGCGTCCAGGGCATGATATCCAGGAACAAGACGCCCGAGGCGATGGAGAAAGGGATCCTGAGGGCGAAGCACGAGATCTTCGTGTTCAAGGACGGGACCATCCGCTTCGACATGACCGACGTGCCGGTAACGCACTTCCGGCCCAAGGAGATAGGGCTGACCGCGGAGAGGGCCAAGGAGCTCGGCTACGTCAAGGACTGGGATGGCAAGGACATGATATCGGACGACCAGCTCTGCGAGCTCAAGGTCCAGGATTACATTCCTTCCCGGTCATGCGGCGACTACCTGGTCAAGATATCCAAATTCATCGACGACCTCCTGGAGAAGTACTACGGCCTGCCGCGCTTCTATAACGCGGAGAAGAGGGACGACCTCATCGGCCAAATGGTGGTGGGGCTCGCCCCGCACACCTCGGGCGGGGTGCTGTGCCGCCTTCTCGGGTACACGGACACCAACGTCGGGTACGGGCACCCCTTCTTCCACGCCGCCAAGCGCCGCAACGCCGACGGGGACGAGGACTCGGCCATATTGCTTCTTGATGCTCTGATCAACTTCTCCCGTTCCTTCCTGCCCAAGAGCCGCGGGGGCTTGATGGACGCGCCGCTGGTGCTGACCACGCGCCTGGACCCGAACGAGGTGGACAAGGAGGCGCACAACATCGACATGGCGCGCGAGTACCCGTTGGAGTTCTACAACGCCACCTTGCAGTACAAGCAGCCCAAGGAGGTCCAGGACATGATGGACCTGGTCGGTGGAAGGCTTGGTTCCGTGCTACAATACGAGGGCTTCGGCTTCACCCACGATACCAGGGACATTGGCGAAGGGCCGAGGGACTCCGCCTACAAGCTGTTCGAGACCATGCAGGAGAAGCTTGAGGCCCAGCTATACCTCGCAAAGAAGATCCGCGCCGTTGATGAGGTGGACGTTGTGTATCGCGTCGTCACCAGGCACCTATTGCCGGACATGATCGGTAACCTCAAATCCTTCAGCGGCCAGAAGCTCAGGTGCACCAAATGCAACGCCTCCTACCGCCGCATCCCACTCTCGGGCAAGTGCTATTGCGGCAACAACCTCACGCTCACCGTGCACGTCTCCTCGGTCAAGAAGTACCTGGAGATGACCAAGGACATCAGCGACAAGTTCGCCATATCGCCCTATACAAGGCAGCGCATCGAGCTCATCGAGCGCTCCATCAACTCGCTCTTCGAGAACGACAAGGT
>CAYHAO010000020.1:0-13954 GCA_964354665.1 uncultured Methanomassiliicoccaceae archaeon
GATGAGCTCCTTCTCCTTCACGGTCAGAGCGCCCTCCTTGAAGACCTCGTTCTTGAACTTGTAGAGGGCAGTAACCACCGATGGCTGCTGCTTGGCCAACAGCTCCAGGCTCATGAGGAGGGTTAGCGCCTCCTCGCATAAAATAGATTGTCCGGGCCGGTTCCGGCGGGGGCAAAGATAAATTACAGCGAGCGCGTTCTTGGGCGCGGATGGTAAAGGTGGAACAGGTAATCAAGCTGCTTAAGGAGATGGAGGGCAGCATCCACGTTTTCAAGCTGGACGACGCCACGCGCCAGAAGGTGGTGGAGATCGAGGGCGGGGTCAAGGCGACCCTGGGGATATCCTGCTTGAACCTCGGGGTGGAGGAATGCCTGCAAAGGCAGAACGTCATTGTCGTCATCAAGGACTCGAGGTTCAGACCTCCTCCGGAACCCACCGTCCTGCTCGTCGCGGACAAGGGCGAGCTGATCCTGGGAAAGGAGATCTTCCCGCACGAGAGGAAGGACTTCGAGGACAAGCCCAACGTCATCTTCCTGTCGCAGGACTTCATCGTCTATACGGACAGGATGCCCAAGGCCAAGGAGATCTTCGTCATGCCCCCTGTCTCATTCCCAGAGGTAGCCGCGCTCCCAGGAGTGAGCAACGTGGTATCGTGCTCCCCCTCGCCCCCAGCGGACATGTATGTTCGTGCCACCCACGGACTCCCCGACGACCCCAAGCTGGCGAGCATCTTGATCGGGTACGATAACTCGGCAAGATGAAACGAGATGAGGCTGGATCCAGTCTCTGAGAAAGTGGTTGTCTCGTCATTCATCATCTCCATGCTGGGGACCGAAATCATCTGATGGAGCAGCGCATCTTAAGGATGGCTCACTTTTCCAATGGTAAATCTGTATCGAATTGGAACGGAAGCAGTGCTAGCCTGAAGGTATAAAAAAAATAGAGATAAGGGAAGGGGTTTCTACGTGCCTGATGGGGTGATGCGGCTGACGACCCTCTCGGCATCTTCGATCTGGGCCCTCAGCCTCTCCACCTGCTCCATCTGCTTGTCCAGCGAGGTCTCTTCCAGCTTCCTCACCTTGTACTCGGACTCCGTGGCGGTCTCGAGGTACGAGGCATCGTAATACAGCCCGTACGTGTCGAGGAGTACCCATCGACCGTCCGGTCTCTCTACGATCTCCTGTACCTTTCCCACCGTCCCGGTGTTCCGGTACTTGGCGAAGTCACCGACCTTCATCTTTCACCTGCTTATGCGGGGGGGATGATGACGGTTCTCTCGCCGGCTGGCATGAACTCGCGTATGGCACCGCGACCGAACTCCTTGGTGATGTTCGCGAAGTCGAACGGTAGGTTCTTGTCCGCGAAGGCCACCTTGATCAGCGGGCTGCAGGCGAACGCATCGCCGCGGGCCGCGTGGGACGCAGCAGCTATTCCGCCGTATCCGGACAGGTGACCGACGTTCATCGCGTAGTTCGGGTAGTTCGGGCCACGGAGCTCGTGGGGCAGGCCCTCGTCGCTTCTGTAGGCCATCGAGTTCGCAGAACCGCACTGGTCCTGCAAGTCGTAGCCGTAGAAGCCGAGGCGGCCGAGCCTCTCCTTGTGCTGGAGCATCGAGAGGTACCAGCCGTTGATACCACAGTCGGCGTTACCAGTGGCCATCGCACATGCGATACCAGTGGCAGCGGCGGCTACGGTAGCGCGCTGGGACCCACCGAAGTGGGCTTCCATCGCGGCCGGGTAGCGCTCGTACATCTCCAAGGCGTAGGAGTTGACGTCGGTTCCGAGCTTCTCCACGTTCTCGAGGCTGGGCTTCAGCTTGCACAGGCCACCATACTTGTCCTTGATCAGGTCCACAGCCCAATAGGTGTAGTCCTCAAGGATGTTGTCGGTGTATGCCGCAGTCGAATACTGCGTGAAGCCGACGCCACCAGACATGTAGGAGCCGAGATAGATCTGGTCGAAGATCACGGCACCCAGGGCGACGGTCTCCAGCGAGGCACGGGCCGGGTCGTCGGGGAACTTCCTCAACGACTGGACCATGTCCGCCAGGAACCCGAAGGGAATTCCACCGGGTTCGTTCGGACCGCGGGCGCGGCGAGCGGGCATCATGGTACCCATCTCGAGCACTGACGCGTGCTTGGCGGCGAAGGCGAAGTCCGCGATTGCGGCCTCACCGGCAGCCAGGCGGTAGGAGGTGATGAACGCCATGGAGATCTGCATCGCAGACCACCTGGACATCGTACCACCATCGCATACGCGTCCGACGATGGTCGGGCACGCGATCTTCTGCCATAGGGCGTTGCCAACAGCCTCCTTCAGCTGCTTGGCCTGCTCTGCGGGGAACTCCTTGTTGATGTCGATCCTGAACTGCTTGTCGATCTCGTCCATCAGCTCGTCGTTCCCGGAGAACACCTTGACGTAGCAGTCCGCGGTTAGGGCGGGGCTGCACTCGGCCATGTGCTCCTGCACGACTGCGCCACCAGGCATAGTGTGGTTCACTGCCTCTAGGTAGCGGTTGATTGTCTCAGGGGTGACCTCCTTGCCTAGCCTCTTCTCGATCACAGTGTGAGCGGTGTCGAGGCCGGACACGACGGTCCTCCTGATGTCGTCCCATGCCTGCTGCATAGCGGCGTTGTTG
Organism: uncultured Methanomassiliicoccaceae archaeon; assembly: GCA_964354665.1. Taxonomy (GTDB): domain Archaea; phylum Thermoplasmatota; class Thermoplasmata; order Methanomassiliicoccales; family UBA472; genus JAJRAN01. The sequence continues at coordinate 2,639 of CAYHAO010000020.1, forward strand.
ACGAAATGTAGGTCGTCCGCCTCAGCGTAGATGTCCGTGTGGGACAGCTGGTAGGGCATGAGGACACGCTGTCCAAGGGGAACACCAATGTCCTGGTTCATCATGACGATGCCACGGGACTTGGCGATCTTGTTCGCCTGTTCCACCCACTCCCTCTTCCTCTTCGACTGCTTCCAGCCGCCGAAGGAGTAGTAGTTGGTGTTGACCTCCGTGGGGTCCTCCTTGAACTTCTTCTTCATTGCCTTCATGAAAAGCTTCTCTTTTTCCTTAGCCATTGCTTACTCCCCCTTGATGTTGAAGGGCTGGTAGCCAGCTAGGGTCCTCAACTTGTGAATGCGGTTGATGACCAGCATGACCTCCTTGTCGTCCCTCATGTCCACACCATCGGCGCGGAACATGGTGGTCCTCTTCTTCAGCTCCTCCTCCTTCATGGGCTTGCCCACCGAGATGGGCTTGTCCAACGGTAGAGCAACCTGGTCCTTCACGTACTCCACCTCGCCCTTCTTGGCGTTCCAGCGGTACCTCTGCCAGGCGTCGAACATCAATCCGTTCTCATCTAGCCTGCAGGCGTGGCCGTGCACGGTCGCGCCGCGGATACCGGTCTTGGCGGGGTCGAAGCTCTCGTTGTCGATGAGCTCCTTGGCGACCTTCTCCAGGTCCCTCTCACGCATTTCGATGATCTGTCTTCCGGAGAGGGTACCAGTGTCGATACCACGGTAGCGGTCCATGTACATCCAGGCGCGCACGTAGGGGATGATGGGCGCAAAGTAGACAGAGTCAGTGAATTGAACGTACCTGATTCTGTCTCCCTTCTTGGCGCCCTCTATTGGCGTGACCAACTGCCTGATAGGGCAGTCGGGCTCGGTTCCCTCGTCCAGTGGCGGGTGGATGCTCTTGTAGTCCTCACCAGGGGATCTGTGACCAAGGATCTTGACCACGTCGTCCATGGCGACGTCTCGGAGCTTCTCCAGCTTTATCTTCGGGTCCAGGAACTTCCTCCTGTTCTTCGCAGGGATGGACGCTCCAGGATAGTATTGTCTTTCGTACTTAGCCATCTTGAACACCTCTTTTTGCATAGTCGGTAACGGTTGGCTTGAATTTCGAGTATCTCCCAACCTCCAGTTCGAACCCTAATGGCAGCAATTCCTCGCAGATGACCTCGATTTCCGACAGCGCCTTTTTGACGTTATCGATATCATCGATCTCCACGAAGACGCGACTAACCAGGACTCGCAGCTCGGTCTCCTTTCCCTTGACCATGATCTTCTTCCTCTCCGAGTGGTCCACCGGCAGTCCCGCAGCGGAACCTAGGTTGATCTTCTCGGGGAGGCCTTCTCCCTGACAGGTGACCTGCCTCACGTGCTTGACATCGTAGATGCGATTGATGAGCTTCTCCGATGTCGCGGCGGACAGTAACCTAGCAGACATGATCATTATCTCGGGCAGTGGGACGGCCTCGGGGGTTGAGGAAACCTTCATCAGGCCACCTCACTCCTAATCTTCTTTGCCTCCTTACCGACTGCCTTGAATGGTGCCTTGAACTCCGGTATGTCACCGAAGACGTCCCTCACCAGCGAGGATGTTGCCTCAGGCGAGAACATCTGGGTGCCGGCGTCAACAGCGCAGCCAGCAGCGATCACAGGTATGACCGTGCCCTTCGCGTGCTTCGTCACGACGTGGTTGCCGTGGAATAGTCCAGGCCCGCCACCGCCGTAGATCGAGTGGCTGAAGAAGGACATACCAACAGAGGTACCCATGGCGCGGCCATAGTCAGTACCAGGCAGGGCGGTCTCGTGCTCCACCAAGTCGTTGTAGTACAGGATGGTAGATGGCACACCTTGGGATGCCCTAGCGGCACCGCAGTTGACCATTATTGCGGCCAACATTCCGGTCGCGACATAAGCGTTCCATAGCGGCATGTCGCTGGTGGTGTACACCTTGTATCCCGATGGTAGCTTTTCCTTCACCTTGATGACCTTGTCATCGATCGCACGGCCGACCATGCTCTCTACGACGGTACCTACCGTCCCGGTCTTGCCGTTCTCCTTTACCAGTTCATAGGTCATGTTGTTCGCGTTCAATCCCTGGAAGGCCAGAGCCAACAGGTGTCCGCGTTCGAACGGGCCGATCGCATCGCCCATTTCGAAGGCGGCGGTCTGCTCGAAGATGCTGGACAGCGCAGCGGCGACCATGGCGTTCTTGCCCGAAAGGGCCACGATATGGTTCGCCATGATGTTCCTCAACGCATAACCAGCACCCTCGTTGTTCTGCGGAACCTCGAGGATGGACTTCAGGTTGGATCCGAGGAAGTTCAGGGTCTGTGGGTACCTGCCCCAGACAGCGGCCTTCACCATGTTGGCCTTGTAGATTGGGACATCGTATAAGTCGATAATCGCTTGGGTCATCGCGGCCGCGGCGGCGGTGAAGCCAGTGGTATATTCAATACCGGCATCCAGCCTCTGCGACGGGACCATAATGATCATCCTCTTCCCTTCCATTATCACCCTGACTTCGGTGTCATCGTCCTTAGAAACCCTTAGGATGTCCTTGACGGCCTTTGCCACCTTTTCGGCATCCTTAACCACCGGCGCATCGATTTCCTTGCCCTTGATATAACCGCCACCGACTCGCCCAGTCTTGAGACCCTTCTCAATGCCGGGCATGTCGACGGCGATCGTCCTCTTAGCAAGGCTACCAATGCGCATGATGGCTGGATTCTTCAAAGGACTTATCGCTTCTAGAGGCAGGCCCTTCTCAATGAGCTTGCCCCTGTCGTCGTACAAGTCTATCTTGTCCTTATATTTCGCCATTCTTTGCCTCCTATTCGTTTAGAAAAACGCGATTGTCGCCTCAAGGTCGCAAGCCATTACAACATCCCCCAACCCTGCTACCTTTCGGCGAAAATCGGTTCCCCTTGCTCGGACTCTAAACGGAAAATTCCCATATATACCTGCTGTTGGATGGTTCATCCATCCATTAATAAACGATTGATTACACTTTTTTCCTACCAGTTAACAATCGGATATATATTCATATTTTAATATTTATTCAATTTTATCCCGTTTAAGACCTTTTCGATTAACGGGCTTAATTTCGAATTTAAGTCCGTTTATTCGTACCCGTTTTATTGTTGATTTTTTTGGGTTTTCCTCGATGCGTTTTCTCACATAGCGAAGTATCTTAACAGCATCCTCCCTCTTTATATCGACATAATCCTCGCGCACGAACTTTTCGAATTTCGATAATGATGAGGGGTCTAGCGTCTGCTTGGCAAGTTCGATCAGCTTCTCCTTTGTCCTCTTTGGAAAATACAGTGCCTTCATTTTGACTAGCAAATCCTCAGCCTGCCGGGCGCTAATTATTTTCCGAGATTCCGCCTTCTCCAGGTTGTGTCTCGTGTTAACAAGTGGCTCTGACAAAGCTTCGAGGTCCTCGGGGTTGAAGATGAGGGCGACTTCATCGTCCCCGTCGATCTTCTTGCTCGCGTACGACTCATAGACCCTGCCGAGACCTAGCATGCCCATGGTGTCGAGCTCGGACGCGCGGAGCGCGCCCATGCTACCTCCTCCCACCACCTCGACGCCTTTTCTAAGTTTGTCCAAGATTTCGCGATGGCCGACCGCAGACTCGCTTTGGAACACCCCGTCGATTATGGCCACCAGGCGGACCGAATCTGGTAGGTCTGGTAGATCGCCGCGCTTCACTGGAGGGCGTAGGTCGCAATCGCCGCCAACTATGCCCCTCGCCTCCTCATGAGGGAGGCTGGGACCCAGGAAGACAACGCAGGATGTCATTCAGCTTCCTGCCCTTAGCCTCTTGCCAGCACGCTCGTCGTCCATGGCGTGCACCTCCATTCCCGGGACGATGACCCGTACCACAGGCACACCCAGCTCCTTGCGCGTGAGGTCCACCGCCACCGCCTTCCTGAAACCCCTGCCCTTCAGGTGCTCCAAAACGATCATGAGGTCCTCGTAGAGATCGGGAGTGTCATAACCATAAATGGAAGATAGCTCCTCCTTCTTCTGGGCGGGACCGAACCACATCGAGTTTAGGCGCTTCAGCCTTTCATAGCCGAGCTGCCTCGCAGGCCCTCCCCGGGTGGTGTCCTCCCGTGCCCCATGGATCTGGGTGAGACGACTCTGCGCCACCTCGGTCAGGGCGCGAATGACCGTGATCCTCGGGCTCAGGTGCGTGCCCATCCCTAGGCAAAGCAGGGCGGGGTCCTGCAATCGAACATCGTCCGCCGCAGCGGCGAAGGTAGGCAGGCCGACGTCGCTGGTGAGGTCCTTGAGATGCACTTCGATGCCTTGCGAGGTGAACCTTTGGAGCATGGATTGGATTAGGGCGTCATCAGTCGGAGGTTCTATGTCCGCGACCGGCCGTCGCTTGGCCTCGCAAATCGACCAGGCATCGCGCTCCACTACCTCGCACAAGGCATGGACCACCGCTTCCTCCATGGTGTTGCCGGAGGCCAGCCCATTGGTGTTGGTCCTGAACAATGGCAGGTCCAGGCGTGAGTTGTAGGGGTGGAAGACGGCGCTTGCCGGAACGAAGACGTCATCCCTCTCCATCAGATCGAACCCCTTGACCCAGCCGACATTCCGCTGCATGACCAGCGACGCGGTGCTCTGGGGCAGGATCAGGGAGCGCGGGTCGATGGCGTTCTCCGAGGCCAGCATGTCCTCGATGCCTTTGCGCACGATGCTGTCCCCCCGGACCTCGCCGCTGTACCTCTCCAACGCCTCCATGATGGCGGACACCTTGGCCTGCTCTGTGGAGGCGCCCTTGCCGTTGTACACGGTTATGGCCCCGCTCTCCGCGTTCGGACGAATGCTGGAGAAGACGGGTATCCCGACCCTGTCCAAGCCGGTGATGTCCGCCACTCGTGTGACTCCAGCTATCTTGCACAAGGGTTCGACACGCCGCAGCGTCGTCGCTGGGTCGACGGTGCGCTGACCGTCGGCGGTGTACGTCTTCAGGGCGTGGCCAAGCTCCATATACGACCCTGAAGGAAGGGCGCGGTAATAAAACTGATTTCCTTAGGCTCAGTGGGGGTTGGTCGGGGCTAGCGTAAGAAGGTCCAGCTCGGCGTTGGGGTTCAGCGGGATCTTCTCGATGAGGATGTCGACCTCCACGTTCTGGATGTTAGGCACCTTGAGTATCCGGTTCTGGATCAGGTCGTAGAGCGCGTCCACGCTCTTGGCATAGACCTCGCACAGGAGGCTATGGTCGCCGAACACCTTGTGCACGTACTCGATCTCGTCGAACTGCCTCAGCTCCTCGATGACCGAGCTGACCGCTGGACCTACTACCTCCAGGCCGATCATCGCCCTCATCAGGCCGAGCTTGGACGAGCTGGTGAGTATGGTGTAGCCGGAGATGTACCCATCCTGCTCCAGCCTGGTGATGCGCCGGCTCACCGTCGCCTTGGAGACCCCGAGATTGAGCGCGATGTTCGCCAGGCTCTCGCGCGAGTCCTGCCTGAGCATCTTCAATATACTGAGGTCGGTCAGGTCCATCGTGTGCCTCCAAGTATAAGGAGCGTTACGCTTTCCGCTCTATTAAGCTACCTTATTCTCATAAAAGGACGATGTTCTTTAGCTTTCGTTGCGTCTTGACAAAATAAGGATAAGAGAAAATGTTTGATGGAATGGGTTTGGAAGAACTATTCAGCCCTTTTGCCTCGATTTTGGGATCGGGCCCTGGGCCATGGTCTTGAGCGCCTTTACGGTCTCGGCCAGCCTGACCCTGGGTATGCCGACGAGCATCTCCTCTGGCTTGATGTCGCTGGTCTTGCGGCAGCCGAAACATCCCAAGGACAGGTTCATATTACCCGTCTTCATCGGGACCACCGTGGAGTCGGCGCAGGTCGCCTGGACAGATGCCATCTCCACGGTCACCCTCCCTCCGTGGCTGAAGGTGCTAGCCGCGGGAACCAGCCAGAACACCTGCTCTGGCATTCCGACAACTACCACCACGTCCGGCTCGAGGGTGGCCTTGCTCAGTGGAGCTAGCGCCGTGGCCTCGTTGGACATTGGCTCCAATTGAGGTCTGACCGAAATGGTCTTCGCCGCCGCTTCGGCGGTCTCGTACATGCCCATGTTGTGATGGAACTCGCCCGCCTTTACCTTGTCTGGTAGCGGGACGATGCCCAAGGCGCTTCCGCCCACCGGGCAGGCTTGCTTGTCCGCGGGGACGGTGAGCATCTCTCCCTTCCTGGCCCTCATTATCGCCTGGCAATGCCTGATCGGGGTCTCGGGGACCTTGTATCCTTCCGGAAGGGACTTTCCCTTCTTGATCAAGGTGATGGCCACGGGCTCGGTCTGCAAGCCAAGTGATTCCATGAATATCTTCGACATTTCGACGTTATCCATGAGGTTCTAACCTCCGGGCTTTGGAAGAACCCTGCCTTTACTTATACGTTCGTTTGCATCGATTGAAAATAACGGTTGCTGGCCTTTACCGATTGTTAGGACTAGCGAGCGCCGGACGAGCCCGAACGAATTCCCGCTTCATTCAACAAGTGGTTCAGTTGTCGAACCCCTCTCGTCCGCAGCTGCGCACAACCGAAGGACAAAATAGCTCAACAATAGTAAAGGAAAATGGCATATCCCTAATATGCCGGTAGAGCAGGACACAGGGCTTCTCGAGCCTTCCCAGGTAGGTAAGACATGTCCACGGAACCATCATGGCCGATCATCCCAGGAGACTACGTTCTCGGTAATCCTGACAGCCCGGTCGCCGTCCTGATAATCGGACGTGGACAGGTGGATGTGCTCAGTTCACGCTTCAACATAATGGGGACGGTCAAGACGGAGAACATGGGCTTGGAGAAGGTGATCGTCAACGTCATCAGCAATCCGCGCATCCGATTCTTGATCGTCTGCGGCAAAGAGGAGTTCGGCCACTTCCCCGCGGACGCGGTCATGAAGATCTGGAAGAACGGGATAGACGATAGGAGGCGCATCATCGAATCCAGGTCCGCGATACCGTACATCTGCAACATCGGCAAGGAGGCCGTGGAGCGCTTCCGCGCCCAAATCGAGGTCGTGGACCTGGTCCATCCCAAGGAGTCCGAGGAAGTAGTGGCGTTCGACCCCATGTACATGTTCGAACCGGAGAGAAGGGAGGAGCTCCTGGCGAGCATCTCGGACTGCGAGGCCAGGGACCCAGGGAGGATGAAGCTCGAGCCCTTGCTGATCCAGCCCCCTGGCCTGATGGTCGAGGCCAAGAAGGCCATTAAATCGATCGACAAGCTCGCTCTGGAGTTTACCAACCAGATGCTGAGACTGCCTAGCGAGAAGCTGTCCACGGAGGCCTCGCTGATCGCAATCTCGGAAGAGATGGGCATAGTCATCGATCCGACCGATGGGCTGGTCTTCGAAGTGGTGTCCGTGGAGTTCGCTGGAAGGTTGAAATCGTATTATAGAGGAGAGAAATAGGATGCTGAAGTTCACCAACAAGCAAGCGGTCTTCAAGATCGGCGGAGTGGATTTTGGAGGACAGCCAGGGAAAAGAAGGACCGTCATGGTCGGATCCCTCTTCTATCCGAGACATAGCGTGGTCGAGGACCGGGTCGAGGGCAGGGTCAAGCCGGGCGCGGTGGAGCGGCTGGTTGGGGACATGGCTCGCGCCTCCGATGAGACCGGATGCCCGACCGCCCTTATGGTCTTCGCGGAGACAGAGAGGTGCATGCGCAGCCACCTGGAGAAGGTCGCAGACGCCTTCAAAGGGCCGCTGTTCATCGATTCGCCCAGCGCAGACGTTCGCATCGCTGGCCTCGTCAAGGCCAAGGAGATCGGCATCCAGCAGAGGGTGGTTTACAACACCATCAACGCTGGTGTCACCGATAAGGAGCTTAAGGCCCTCCAGGACAACGGAGTCGGATCTGCCGTCCTACTGGCCTTCAACCCAGGCGATATACAGGCCAAGGGCAAAATCTACCTCTTGGAGAACGGTGGCGGAATCCTCCCCCAGGGCATGGTGGAGATGGCACAGGCCCATGGCGTGGACAAGCCTTTGCTGGACTTGGCAGTGATGGCCTCGGAACAGGGCGCCGGCTCTGCGCTCCGCGGCATCATGATCGCCAAGGCCAAGTGGGGCTTCCCCTGTGGCTGCGCCATGCACAACGCGGTCGAGTCCTACCCCCCATTGGCAAAGCTCCAAGGGGAGGACAGGAAGATCTTCCGTTACGTGGACGTGGCGGCAGCGGTCATGCCCATCATGGCGGGTGCGGACTATGTCATGTATGGCCCGATAGAGTTCGCCCGGCGCACTTTCCACGCCGCGGCCTTCGCGGACCAGCTGATGTACCAGGCTGCCTCAGAGCTCTAACCATGTAATCTGAAGGCAGAGCCTGATGATCAAAGCTCGATCTCGCAACCCGCCGGCATCAGCTCGAAGCCGACGAAGCGGTCGGAGATGTTCTTCATGGCCTCGAAGCCAGTGCAGTGAAGCGGGGCGATGCGGTCCACGCCCAGGTTCTTGAGATGGTCCATGGTCTTGCGGATCCGGTCCTGGGACCCGCCGCCGAGATGGAACCCTCCCATGACCATGAGTATCTTGGAGCCAGTGGACTTCTTGGCGTGGGTCACGATATTCACGATGCCGGGATGGGAGCATCCGGTTATCACGATAATCCCGCGCTTCTGCATCAAGTACATGGCCTGCTCGTCCCCCAGCATGTCCTCTACCGTCCTGCCCTCCTCCTCCCGCAGGAAGTTGAGGGTGGGCTCGAAGTCCGTGACCCGTGGCACCTCTCCCGAGGTCCTTACCCCGGGGACGATCTCCACCGCGTTGGAGTTGAAGCTCATCTTGGCCTTGGCCAAGGCGGCGATGACGTGAGCGGGGGGCGATATGTCGACCTTGGACTCCCCACCAGTGGAAAAGCGCTTGCCCACGAAGGTCTTGGGATGGGTGTGGATCGGAACCCCGGCCTCGATGAAGGGGAGCAATCCGCCGACGTGGTCGTAGTGCCCATGCGATATGAACACGGCGCTGAAGTCCTTGGGCTCTGCCCCTACCGCCTTGAGATTGTTGAGCAGGGCGGCCTCGGAGGCGCCGGCGTCGAACAGCACCTTCTGGCCCGCATCGGTCTCCACCATGATGGAGAGACCTTGCTCGGCCATGAACTGCTTGCTTGGCGAGTCCAAGCGCTTGACCAAACGGGACTGCACATAGGGCGTCCCGCACATATTGTCCACCAGGGTTATGATGCGCACTTAAACATCCCTCTTGACGATCTTAAGGTCGCTGAAGCGCATGACGTTCTCCGGGCACGCCGTCTCACAAGCCTTGCAGGCGGTGCCAAGGCAGTACTCGGTGGCGATGCGAATCTTGAAGCGCTTGTCGCCGACCTTCTCCACGCGCAACGCCCGCTCCGGGCACTCGCGCATGCACTTCTTGCAGCCGATGCAATTGTCGAACTCGGCGATAAGGTAGACACCTACGTGGTCCAGGGTCTTGAGGCCCCTGTCCCCGAGCACGGGGATATCAGCGGACACTATGCGCAGCGTCTCCTTGGGCCGCTTGATGTCTGGAAGGGGACGGTAGCCTTTACTTACGAGCATACTGTTGAACATCTCCCAGGGCATGCCCTCGAGCCAGTAGGCGATCTCGTTCACGTAGAGGTCCTCGAAGACCTTGCTGGTAGCGAACATGATGTGCTTGGCCGCCATGGAGTCGGCGATGCTCTGCATCTCGTCCATGGCCTCGTCCTTGACCAACAGGTCGTAGGCCATCATCAGTGAGGTGTTCCCGCACTGGTAGGTGCGTTCCAGCACCCTCGGCACCAGTCCGCAGGTCTGGGCCTTGATCGGGTCCACGTAAGTGCCTGACGCCCCGGCCAGGTACATGGACTTGACCTCCTCGTCCTCGATGCCCACTTCCTCGATGAGGGTGCGGTGGCCGGCCCGGATCGCACCCATGGCCTTCCCCGCCTCCAGGACATCGTGCTCGTCGATGTAGACGCTGTCCTGAAGGTGGATCTTGCGGTCCCCGGTCATGAGCCTTGGGAGCTTGATTATGCCCGTTTCCAGGCCGACGGCGACGGCCGCCACCACGCCAGTCCCGGTTATGCCCCTAGCCTTCACGTTGCTGGTGCGTTTGACCTCTCCGCTGTATGGGTCCACGACGTTCCCAGGTTGGGCTTTGAGCCTGTCGTCCAGGACATAGTTATGCCAGCTGCCGTCCGGGTTCAATACTATGTCGGAAATGGCCATAGGCGCGGCCAGCATGCCGAACTCGATGCTCTGGCCCTCCATGGCCGGTCCGGCCGCGGCCGAGCCGGTCCACAGCTCTCCATCCTTGTAAAGGCCCATCTCGGCGTTGGTGCCGTAGTCCGTCACCATGCAGGTCTCCTTGCGCTCGAGCAAATGGGACTTGATGATCATGGCAAGCGCGTCCGCGCCAATCTCGTGTCGGATGGACGGGGGGCAGCGTATTTCTGCCTCAGGGTGTACCGAGCTTATGCCCAGGTCCGCGGCGATGCGGGTATGCGCTCTCCTCTGCGGAACCTTGACGTTGAGCCTGTGAAGGATGCTCTGGCCTGCGTAGGCCAAATCCCGGATCTCGATGTTCTCGAACATGGAGAGCTGCGCCGGGTTCCCGCAGATGGCGATGCGCTTTATCTCCTTGGGGTCGGTGCAATGGAGGCCGATCAGCTTGTCCACGGTCTCGATGATGATGCGGTGTCCCACCTCCGAGCCGTTCTCCATCCAGAAGTGGAGGTGGTCCATGATGTTGGCCCCCGGCAGGGGGTGGCGCATGGTTATGGCCGTGGAGACTATCTTCCCCTTCTGGTCCAGGTCGACCAGGTGCGTTCGGTACCCGCTCGTGCCAAGGTCTAACGCTATGCCAAAGGCCATCAAATCACAGGCCAGGAATTGCCTTCGCCTATTTAATATTGAACGCCATGAAGGTCGTCCCAAGCGAATTGTCAACGATGTTGCCAGACCTAGAGGGCTCTTCCCGCTCCGCTTCTCATCCGACTTCCCAATTAATCGCAACCTTTTTTATGCCAACGGTGCCTTCGATGGCCATGACCCCCCGGCAGAGGTTCCAGGCCGCCTTGGAAATGAAGGAAGTTGACCGCGTGCCGCTCTTCTATCAGCATCTTGGGGCGGCAAGCCACCTGCAAAAGGCCACAGGGATCGTTACCAGGGAGGGGTTCGAGGACCCAGAGAAGTTCGCCAAGCTCGCCTTGGAGGCTTACAGGCAGTTCGGATTCGACAACGTCATGGCGGGATGGGGGGACATCTTGATCGAGTCCCAGGCCCACGGCGTGAAATGGAAGTTCACCGACCCGCGCTTCTATCC
>CAYHAO010000020.1:14054-18815 GCA_964354665.1 uncultured Methanomassiliicoccaceae archaeon
ACGGAGAGCTCCATCGCCTACCTGGAGCACATCCGCAAGATCGGTCTGGAAGAGGTGTTCATCGAGAACGGCAGCGCCGGAGGCGAGATGATATCGCTGCAGATGTACGAGGACTACGACCGCAAATACCTTGCAGAGGGGCTGGACTGGTGCTCGAAGCTAGGTCTGAGGAGCATCGTTCACAACTGCTCCGCCTCTCCCTACTACGAGTCGGAGGCCGAGCTCCACCCTTCCGCCATCCACCTGCATCTCACCGCGGTCGACGTACCGGAGATGTTCTCCAAGCTGAAGGGGCGCCTTTGCGTCATGGCCGGGATCGACCACATGATTCTCTTGTTCAAGAAGGGGCCTGACGAGGTCGAGGCCGAGGTGAAGCGCGTCATGGGCCTATGGGGTCGCGACCCTGGATTCATGATTGCTCCTGGGTGTGAGCTGCCCTACAAGACGCCCATGGAGAACCTGGTCAGGCTCAAGCAGGCGACCGAGAGGTACGGTGCGACAGACCGCCCCATCCCGCAATGATCGAGTCAAGTTGGGCCTAGGCTGAATTCATTCAGTGAAAACGAAACCGTTTGTTTTATATTCCTTGTTCCGGGATGATATCCTGGCATTGGGTGCGCGGTAGGTTTGCATGATATCCATCCTTCAAGTAGATGATGAGCCAGCATTCTTGGAGCTCACTCGCACCTATCTTGAGCTGCAGGGGGACATCATAGTGGACGGAGCTCCCTCGAGCCTCGAAGCCATCGAGATGCTCAAGCGCCACAATTATGACGTCGTCGTCTCCGACTACCAGATGTCGGGGATGGACGGGCTCAAGCTGTTGGCATACGTGCGCAACCGTCATGGTGAGCTGCCATTCATCCTCTTCACCGGGAAAGGCCGCGAGGAGGTGGTCATCCAGGCCCTGAACCAAGGCGCTGACTTCTACCTCCAGAAGGGCGGGGACGCCAAGGCACAGTTCACCGAGCTGGCCCATCACATCCGCCTGGCGGTCGAGAAGAAGAAAAGGGCTGAGGCTTTGGACCTTGCCGAGTTCTCGGTCGACCAAGCCGCGATCATGACGCTTTGGAGCGACGAACGCGGACGGATCATCAAAGCCAACACGGAGGCGACCCGCCAGCTTGGCTATACAACTTCCGAGCTGCAGTCGATGAGGCTGGGGGACATCGACCCCAACTTCGACCCCGAGGCCCTGGCGTGGTTCTGGAACGAGCTAACGCGGAATAAGAAGCTGACCCAGGACTCGATCATGCGCAGGAAGGACGGGAGCCTGGCCCCCGCCCGCTTCGTGGCCAACTACCTGGAGATCAATGGCAAGAAGTACAGCTTCGCCTACGGCTGGGACATCAGCGAGACCATGAAGACCGAGCAGGCGCTGCGGGAGAGCGAGGAACGCTACCGCACCTTGGTGGAGAGCCTTCCTGGCCTCGTCTATCGGGTCCATCTGCGCGAACGCGAACGCATGCAGTTCTTCAATGACCCGCGATCAATCACTGGCTACTCCTTGGAGGAGATGGGCCAGGACATAAGTTACATGGACCTGCTGATCGAGGGCGCCGACCGCCCCCTGGTCCAGGCTATGGTCGAGGAGGCGGTCCGCCAAGGAAAACCATTCGAGGTCGATTACCACCTCCGGAGGAAGGACGGAGAGGTCATATTCGTGAACGAGAGGGGGCGCCCCATCCGCGGTTCGGACGGCCTCCCCCTTTACATCGATGGCGTCATCCTGGACGTCTCAAAACGCAAACAGGACGAGGAGTCGGTTCGCACCAGCGAACACAAGTTCCGGGAACTGGCGGACCTCCTTCCGGCCTTGGTCTTCGAGTGCGACCCTCAAGGCAACATCGGTTACATCAACGAGACGGCCAAGACCATGGTCGGGTTGGGGATGGAGGATGTGGCTAGAGGGCTGAATATCTATGACCTGATCGACGAAGAGGACAGGCCCAAGGCCAGGTCGCACCTTGCTGACCTGATGGAAGGGCGGTCCGGCGACGGTGTGGGGTTCGAGCTCGTGCACAAGGGTGGAGGCACCTTCCCGGCCACCATCCATTGCGCCCTCACTTACAGGAACGGTGCCGTTTCCGGGATAAGGGGGTTGTTCGTCGACGTCTCGGCCTTGCGGCAATCAGAGCGGATGAGGGAAGCGACCCTCTTCATCGCCCAAGCGGCCATTTCAGACACGTCCTTGGAGGATGTGTTCGGCAAGATCCACGCCACTTTGCATGGCCTGATGCCCCTGGACAACTTCTTCATCGCCCTCTATGACGAGGAGCGTGACGAGCTGACCTTCCCCTACTTCAAGGACGAGCGCGACCCTGCACCTGGACCGAGGAGGAGTGGGCGAGGGATCACGGAGTACATGCTGCGCACAGGCGAGCCGTTGCACCTCAATGACGTCGGAATCGAGGAGCTGTCCCGAAAGGGAGAGATCGAGATCATCGGAACCCCTCCAGCGGACTTCTTGGGAGTGCCATTGATGTTGAAGGGGAAGTCCATCGGCCTGATGGCCGCCCAGAGCTACCAGCCTGAGAAGGTCTTCTCCTCCCAGCAGTTCGAGGTCCTGCGCTTCGTGTCTGGACAGGTGGCGATGGCCATCGAGCGCAAACGCCAGGAGCTGGAGCTACAGCACTATGTCGGTCTGTTGCAGTCCACCTTCGAGAGCACGGACGATGGCCTGCTGATCGTGGGCCGGACCGGGCAAATTCTGGCCTTCAACGAACGGTTCGTCAAGATGTGGTGCATCCCCGAGACCATCGTGAACACCAAGGACGATCAGCGCATGCTCGGCTTCGTCCAAGACCAGCTGGTGCACCCCGAGGCCTTCATACGACGGGTCAAGGAGCTATACGACGACCCTGGCCGCACCAGCATGGACCTCATCGAGTTCAAGGACCGCAGGTTCTTCGAGCGCTATTCCCAGCCCTTCTATCTGGACAAGGACATCGCCGGCCGCATCTGGTCCTTCAGGGACGTCACCGAGCGGACCTGGGCCGAGGAGGCCTTGAATAAATCCGAACGGGAGCTCAAGTACATCATCAACAGCGCCAAGGACGCCATCTTCGTGAAGGACCCGATGGGAAGATACATCATGGCCAATGAGGCCATGGGGAAGTTGTTCCATATCTCACCAAGTGACGTCCAGGGCAGGAGAGAGGAGGACCTTTTCGACCCGGAGGTGGCAAGTGCCAACGCCCGCACGGACCAAGAGGTCCTGGCCGGGAGCACGATGAAGGAGGAGGTGGTTTGGACCATCGATGGTGCTCCTCACACCTTCAGCGTCATCAAGGTTCCCCTGAAGGACGAGGCGGAGAGGGTGTTCGGCATCTGCGGCATCGCCCGGGATACCACCGAGCGCAAGCAGGTGGAGAAGGCGCTGAAGGACGCGAACGAGTCCCTCAACCTCCTGAGCAGCATCACCCGCCATGACGTCCTGAACCAGCTCATGGTCATACGAGGCTACTCCGACCTCGTCCGCGCTTCCTTAAAGGACCAGAAGCTCCTAGATTACATGGACAAGGTGGAGCGGGCCACGCGCAACATCCGCCAGCAGATCGTCTTCACCCGCGACTTCCAAATGCTGGGCGTGGTGGAGCCGAGATGGCAGCCAGTTGAGGACCTCCTTGACAAGTCCCTCACCACCATGGAGGCGGAGAGGATAGACATCTCGGTAGATCTGAGCGGGCTGGAGCTCTACGCCGACCCGATGCTGGAGAAGGTCTTCTACAACCTGCTTGACAACACCTTGCGCCATTCGGAGAAGGCCACGCGCATCTCGATATCCTGCCACAGGCAAGGTGACGACCTCCTGCTCGAATACGAGGACGACGGCACGGGCGTGGCACCCGAGGAGAAGGAGCGGATCTTCGACCGCGGGTTCGGCAAGAACACCGGCCTCGGGCTCTTCCTGGTCCGCCTGATCCTCAACGTGACCAAGATCCAGGTGAAGGAGGTCGGGGAGTTCGGCAAAGGGGCGAGGTTCGAGATGCTCGTGCCCGATGGAGCGTATCGCTTCAGGGAATGGGATGATGCCGAGCGCTGAGCCTAGAGCCTTTGCTTGTCAAGAGAAAAATAATAAAGGTAAAAGGTAAGGGATTGGGGCGGAACTCGCGTTCAGCCCTTTACGGCCTTTACCATCGCCTGTAGGTTCACCAAGGGGACGCGCGCGGCCAATCCGCAGCCAGGAGCCACCAGGTTGAAACCGGAGTTCTTGACGCGGGTGGTATCGAGCTTGACGTCATCCTGGGTCCCTTGGAGCAGTGGGCGGACAACGCCGATGTTGCCGATCAAGGCAGCGCGGCCTTTTACGATATCCACGGCCTTCTCCGGCTGCACCTTCTCCTCGATGCTCAGCCCGGTCACGCCCGTGGCGATCATGTTGTCCAGTAGGACGGTGGTGTCGCCGCAGATGTGCAGGACGGTCCTGGCTTCACCGGGGTTGGAGAAGCATTCCTTGATGTAGGGCTTGGCGTACTCATCGAACATCTCAGGGGAGAGCATGTCCGTGCCAGCGGAGGGGTCGCTCATGACGATGACGTCCGCCCCGGCCTTGGCCAAAGCCTCGATGTAGCCCTTCTCTATCTTGGTGGCGATCTTGAGGGCCTTGTGCACCGCCTCCGGGTTCGTGATGATCCACAGCAGGAGGTTCTCGGTGCCGACCATGTGGCCGGCTATGGTCAACGGCCCTGTCGTACCGGCGACAATGGGCAGTTCCTTACCGTACTTCTCCTTGGCGATCTTCACGCCCTCGACCACCGC
>CAYHAO010000020.1:18915-26205 GCA_964354665.1 uncultured Methanomassiliicoccaceae archaeon
GGCTTCCATGGCATCGACGGTGGCGCTCTGCGTGAAACAGACCACGGGTGGCCTGTCCAAATTCTTACGGGCGAGTGCAGCAAACACTCGGTCCCTGGGGGTCATATGGTTCGACATCTAATCCTTCCTCCTTTTTTCAGCTTAACACTATATATAGAGTGCTTGGGTCGCCAAAGGCTCTGTAATTACATTAACCTTTCGACCCTCGGTCAACGATTGTTGGCCTGCCAGTGGCCCGGGCTCGCACCTCGACCCAATTCAAGAGCTCCCTCGAGGTCCTGACGCCGGTGCGGCATTTCTTCATCTCGACCTCTAGAAGAACGGAGATGTCCGTGCCGCCAGCCTCCTCCACCTTCTTCCTGACGTAGGCGGCCGCTCCCTCCTTCGCCGCGTACAGGGCCTGCTCCAGCCTCTCCACCTCGATCGGTTCCTTGTCAGGGACGTAGACGAAGAAGGTGTTGTCACGCTTGTGGATCTGCACCTCCACGCTCTCAGCGACGATGCTGCAGACGGCTCCGACGGCATTGCCGACGTCGTGGTCCGCCGGCACGATGACCTTGGCGCCGAGCAGCTTCTCCACCAAGGGGACGTACACGTGGGCCGGGGCCCCGATCCCGACCACCGGCCGGTCCAGTCGGCAAGCCACATCGATTCCGTTCGCCTGCGCCATCCCGGTGATGGCGTCCAGCAGGAACTCGGCCGCCTTGCCCGAGGGCACCTCCCCGGAAGCGTCGAGGACCGCCTTCTTCAGCAGCTCCTCTGCCATCCTCGCCCCCATGGACCTCCAGAAGATCGCCACGAACTCCTGCTTGCTCATCCCGTGACGGGTGGAGATGAGCTCGACCCCCAGCTCCGCCGCCTCCCTGGTCCCATGCTGGTAGATCCCCGCGACGTGGAGAACGTCCGTCGGGGTCAGCCCGGTGGAGATGAGATAGCTCTTGGCCTTCAGCCTCTTGACGTAGTCGGGTGCGAGATAGACCCCTTCCAAGCCCTCCACCAGCTCGCGGAGCGTCATCGGGCCATGCTCCGAGATGGCCTGGAAGACCTCCCTCTCGCTCTCAGGCAGTCGCGAGGGGTCGCGCGGGTAGGCCACCAGGAACTCCAGCTCACCTGAGTCCCTCATCCTTTGCACCAGGCCTGAGTTCTCGGCGCAGGCCACCTCCAAGGGCAACACGCGGTCCGGCCCGATGATGATGCGACCCCCGCTCACGTCCAGACGGGAATCCCCTCCCAGGCCCGCGGTCCAAATGTCGATGGCCCTAACCCTCGTCCTCCATTGGCCCACCACCGCGCCCTCCTTCCCCAGCCTGGGGAAGCCTTGGTCGAGATAGGCTATGTCCGTGCTGGTTCCGCCTATGTCCACGACGATGCAGCGGTCCTTGCGGGAGAGGGCCATGCCGCCCATCAGGCTCGCGGCCGGGCCGGAGAGTATGGTCTCCACGGGGCGCTCCCTGGCCTTCTTGAGGTTCATCAGCGTACCGTCCCCCCGGAAGACCATGATGGGGGCGGATATGCCCCTACCGGCGATGGAGGCCTCCACACCGCGCAAGAACTCGTCAATGATCGGCAGGAGGCGGGCATTGAGGACCGCAGTCACCGTCCTCTCCAGTATGCCGAGCTCCGACGTGAGCTCGTGACCGGTGACCACCGGCAACCCTTTCCTCTCCTGGATGATGCGCCGGAGGGCTTCCTCGTGCTGAGGGTTCACCACGCTGAAGAAGGAGGATACCACCATCGCGTCCATCTCCTCGCAGGCCTCGTCCACCGCCGCCTCCGCCTCCTTCTCGTCCAAGGGCGCCAAGGGGCGGCCCCGCATGTCGTGGCCCCCAGCGATGAACCTGGCGCGGGACGCGCCGAGCTGCCAGTCCGGCTCCGGCTTCCAGCCTATGCCGATGAGGCCGACCGCGCCTCCCTTGCCCTGGAGCAAGGAGTTGGTGGCGAGGGTGGTCGACAGCCCCACCAGCCTGACCTCGGAGGGCTCGAAACCTCCTTTAGAAGTGGCGACCTCCAGGGCCTGGACCAACCCTTGGGCGAGGTCGTGGTAGGTCGTGGGAGCCTTGGCCTTGGCCACGACCTCCTTGCTCTCCAGGTCCACGATCGCGGCATCGGTGTATGTGCCACCAGTATCGATCCCCAGGCCCAGCCTCCTCTTGTCCGCTCCCATGCGCTCGACCCTCCCAATATGGAATGGCCTGGAAGCTCTGCCCCGCTTATTAAAAAGGTGGGTCGGAGGATTGGCGGAGCGCGAATCAATGCTTCAAGAGCTGATGCACGTCGCTGATGCCCTTTAGGACCTTGAAACCCTTCTCCGTGATCATGTAATCGCCTCGGTCGTGCCGCTGTAGCAACATCCCCGCCTGCAAGAGCCTCTGGATGTGGAAGAGGAGGTTGCCACCCTTCAAGCCAGTGATCTCCGCGAGCGAGGAGAAGGTGCAGGGTTCGGTGGAGACGGCCTTGATAATCTGCAAGCGATGGGAGGAGGCTATGGGCTCGAGCACCTCCTTGACGAAGTCGCCCTCCTTGAGCTCGGCGATCTCCTGCCTCTTGTCAACGGTGGTGGAGTAGATACGCATGGAGCGCATCAAACGGACCTGTTTGCCGAATAGCCGCCCCATTTCGTCGAAGCATTTACCGCACTTGTCGTAGGGGGAGGTCTCCCTGAGGCGGTCCAGCTCACCTTGGTTGGTGATGATAACCTCCTCCCGGACTACGTCCCTCTCCAGTAGGGCTGCGTTTTTCTGCAGGAAGGTAGTGAAGGTCGCCCGACAAGGTTCCCTCAGATCGCACCGCTTGACCATGTTCCTGGAGAGACCCTCCTCCACATCATCGATCGCCTGCGAGACCATGACCTCCAGTAGGTCGGTCCTCGCCCGAGGCATCAATGAGCTCGGCTCAGGTTGCAGGGCGGGGTCAATCATCCGGCCCAGGATGACCTTCATCTCCGCCAGCTCAGTCTTGATACCTTCGATCTCGGAGCGGTGCGGCTTGTCCTTTTCCACCATGGATGAAAGTAATGACCAACCGTTAAAAAAGGTTTGTCGGAAGACCTTCGAGGTCATTGAAATGTAATTGATAGAACGAGGTAGGATAAGGACAGAATTAGAAAAATGGAAAATTAATGAAAGGAAGAGGTTTCAGATTGCTTGGTGCTTGATCCGCATTCTTCTTAGCGATGCATGTTTTTAGCGAGCTCGCCAGCGATCTTCACGGCCTCGATGGCGTCGTAGCCCCAGGCGTTGGCACCGATCTGGGCGGCGAACTCCTTGGAGGTCGCACCGCCACCGATCATGGTCGCTATCCTGGGCTTCATGTTGCCCTCCTTGAGCATGCGCTCAATCTCCTTCATGCCCGCCAACGTAGGGGTCATAAGGGTGGAGGTCGCGATGATGTCCGCGTTCTCGGCCTTAGCCTTCTCGATGATGCTCTTGATCGGAACATCGCGGCCCAGGTCGAACATGGTCATGCCTGCGCCGGTGAGCATCGCCTTCACGATGTTCTTACCGATGTCGTGGACATCTCCCTCGACGACACAGGTGACGATCTTTGCGGAGGCGCCCATCGAGCCGACCTTCAACTTGGGAAGAACGACGTCCAAAGAGGCATACATGGTCTGGGCGGAAAGGAGGACCTGGGGCAAATAGTATTCCTTCTTCTCGTACTTTTGTCCAACAACCTCCATCCCCTTGCTCAGGCCATTGAAGATAATGTCCTTCGCGTCAATCCCCTGTGCCAAGGCCTGCTCTGAGAGCGGCTTTGCTTCCTTAATCTTACCTTTTACAACAACTTCAGCAAGCTGTGCAAGTATGTCTGCCAAACTCTACTCCCTCCTATGGGAATTGGTCACCGATTAAGTTAGTCAATATTAAAGCCTCTTATGGATGGATGTAACATCCAGATGCACTTAAAGTATAGTCCAATGACCATAACGATAGACAACTGAATGATACTTCGCAGCTATCTATCATGATAGGTTAACGGCATCAAGACCTGAGGACGATTGGAATCGGTTCTTGTAAGATCGCCATCGGATGTTCCGCTGAGCGGGGTCCTGCGCTCGAGCTAGGGAATCGGCTCCCATGGGCACGAGTTCCAGAACCCGATCAATCAATAGTCGTCCTCCTCGAACTGGGATGCCCCGCAGACAGGACACCGATCCTGGTTCTTCTTCAGGGCGCACCCACAAACGATGCACTCAGGCAAGGCTGTCTCCGTATGGACATAGCGACCGCCAAGGATTAATAAATTATCTGGAGGTCGGTCGGTGACCTCAAGGGCGCGAGCGCGATAGCCTTCCCGCCTCGCCTAGGCTCAGCACCCCTATCTCGCTGCAGCCGAAGACCTTGGCCTGGCCTAGGTCTGCCCCCGCTAGGATGGGGGAGAACGTCTCCGCGCCCGAGGTCATGTCGGTCCCTGCGGCCAAGGGGCTGAAGGCCGGCATCACCAGCACCCTCTCCCGCTCGAAGTGGACGAAGCAGGGGAGCTTGATGAAGGCACCTACGGAGTCGAACAGCCTGACCGAGGGATGCTCATGCCCCATGACCAAGGGCCGGTCCTCGTTGGGAAGGTGGCCGTGCGCGAAATGTATGCCGGAGGCGACATGCTCCTCCACCAACCTCACGCCCAGCTTGGAGGCGATGGTGGCGAGGTAGTTGTCATGGTTCCCTCTGACGATGATCACCTCCCCATGGTCCTGGAGGGTGCCGAGGATGCGCCGAGCCTCGGACCATTCCTGGGCCAGGTTGCGCGAGAACTCGTGCTTTAGGTCGCCCAGGATCAGGAAGCGCTCAGGGGAGAAGCGGTCGATGATGTCCATCAGGGAATCGCGCATCATCTCCGTCTGCATGCGGGGAAGGTGCAGGCCCGAGTCCTCCAGGACCGATTCGTAGCCGACGTGCAGGTCCGATACCACCACCGTGCCCTCGTCCTTGAGCAGGGCGCACAGCTGGTTGGTGATGAGCAGTCCGGGCATTACCTCGAGCTGGTTCATGGTTCGCTCGCCTGAGCAGCGCTCGATTCCGGCCGTCGCTATTTCTACCTTTGCGCGCCCGGGGCAGGGAGGAAGGACCGTACTTTCGTGGCTCCTAGCGAAACCCATTTTAGGAGGGTACGGGTCAGGTAGGACCGTGATCAGGCGCACCTTCCTCATCCTCCCCAGCGTGGGCGCGAAGACCGAGCGCGAGCTCTGGGGCAAGGGCGTGGCCCATTGGGACGACTTCAAGGACAAAGATCGATTGCCAGGCTTCTCCGTCGCGCGCAAGGACCGGTTGGACCTTCTCCTGGAGGACGCCGAGGATTTCCTGGCGCGACGCGAGACCGGCTACTTCCATCGCTTGCTACCGACGAAGGAGCATTGGCGCCTCTTCGGGGAGATGAAGGAGGACGCGGCCTACCTGGACATCGAGACCGATGGCCTGGGCGAGGATGCAGTGGTGACGGTGGTGGGCGTGCATCGCTACGGACGCGACACGACCTTGGTCCGGGGCATGGACCTCGACTCCCGGTCGTTGAAGCAGGCGCTGCAAGGCTGCAGGATCCTGGTCACCTTCAACGGCTCCTCCTTCGACCTTCCCATGCTGGAGAGAGAGTTCCCCTTCGTAGTGCCGAGGGTGCCGCACTTCGACCTGCGACACGGATGCGCGCGCATCGGTCTCAAGGGCGGGCTGAAGAGCATCGAGAGGCAGCTGGGAATGGCACGGCCGGTGGAGGTGGAGTACGTGACCGGGGAGGAGGCGGTGTACCTCTGGCGCCTCTGGGAGCGCAAGGGCAAGGAGAACGCGCTCAGGCTCCTCAAGCAGTACAACCGCGAGGACACCAAGAACCTGGTCCCCATCGCGGAGATGGCCTACTACGACCTGGTCACCAGGACCTTGGCGCTGGCCTCGTGCACCGCCCCTTGAGGCCATGCGGTGATAAGGACGGCATCTAAATAGGCGTAAGGCGCTGACTGGAATTGGTACGGGATGGGCATCTGATGGAGCTTCACGAAGCTACGGCTATTAAGAGCGACCTGGAGGGCTTCACCGCCAAGGCCAGGGAGATCGCCCGGGCGCTCCGTTCCATGCACAGCGTGACCGTGGTGACCCACATCGACGCCGACGGCATCACCGCCGGGGCCATCGCCAGCCAGGCGCTGGGCCGGGCGCACATCCCGCACGAGGTACTATTCTTCAAGAAGCTGGACGAGGCGGCGATCGCCCGCATCGACTCCCTTAAGTCCGAAGGGGTATGGCTCACGGACCTGGGCAGCGGCTACCTGTCCAAGATCACGCATCCTGGCCTGGTGGTGGCCGACCATCACTCCCCCGACTGCTGCAGCAACGTGGGCTCGAGGACGAAGCGAGACCTCTTCGACTTTCACGACAACAGCCGCCTACATCTCAACCCCCACCTCTTCGGCTTCGATGGCTCGAGGGAGGTGAGCGGCGCTGGGACCGCCTATTGGATCGCCAGGCAGATGAGCTCGGAGAACATCTCGCTCGCGCCATTGGCCATCGTGGGCGCGGTCGGCGACCTGCAGGACCATGCCCACCTCAAGCTCATTGGAATCAACTCCCTCATCCGGGACGAGGCGGAGGACGCGGGCCTGTTGAGGACGGAGTACGACCTGCGCCTGTTCGGCCGGGAGACCCGCCCGCTGACCAAGTTCTTCCAGTACGCTAGCGACCCCGCCCTTCCCGGGCTTAGCAACGATTGGTACGCCTGCCGCCAGTTCTTGGAGAGGACCGGGGTAAGGCTCAAGGACCATGCCGGCCGGGAGAGGAGCTGGGCCAGCCTCAGCGTCGAGGAGAAGGAGCAGGTCAAGGTCGGCCTGGACCTGTGCATGGACCGGCAGGGGCAGAAGGCGATCCTGCGCAGGATCTACGGGGAGATCTACATTCTACCAGGGCAGAGACCGGGATCCGAGCTGCACGAGTCCAAGGAGATGTCCACCCTGCTCAACTCCTGCGGCCGCTATGGCAATGAACGCCTGGGACTGGAAGTGTGCGTGGATGTGGTCGAGCCCTCCATGGGTGCAGGGCAAAGGGAGGAGAGGAGACAGAGGAACCTCGAAGAGGCGCTGGAGCAGCTGCGCAACCACCGCAGCAGCCTCATCGGGGCCATGAACTTCTTCTTCGCTCAGGAAGGGAGGAAGGAGATCTGCGAGAGGAGGAACTCGATCCAGGTGCTGCGCGCCAACGGCGGCTATCTGCTTCCGGAGAAGGTCCGGGGGGTGAACGCCGAGGGCGTGGAGGAGGAGAGGGAGGTGTTCCGCGACACCACCATCGGCATCGTGGCCGGGATGGTGCTGGG
>CAYHAO010000021.1:0-21084 GCA_964354665.1 uncultured Methanomassiliicoccaceae archaeon
ATTGCGCATCGGAGATTCAGGGTCTCATCGCGAAGGCGTTCGGGGGTTCGAATCCTCCTCCCTGCACTACTCCCCTCTTCTCCGTCAGAATCCAAAGAAGGATATTTTCTTCCAGTAAGAAATCTCGTCGCTGCTTAGGATCTATATGGATGGTCCCACTGTTCGATTGGCCACGGCTTTTCCTCGGGCGAGGGATGTAATACCACCGGCAACGGCGATAAAGGCGCATACCAGGAACGCCAGATTCATCCCTTTGACGAAGTCCTCCGCGCCAACCATCGCGCTAGAGGGATCTCCAGAGAACAGTCCGGATATGCTCCCGGCTCCGGCAACGGTCGCAACGATCGCCCCCATAACCGCCAGGCTTGTGGCCTGCCCAGAACAGCGCATGGTCGACAACGTCCCGGAGGCTATTCCCAGTTTCCGCTTGTCGACCGAACCCATGACTGCACTGGTATTTGGACTGGCAAAGATGCCCACCCCAATTCCTATTAACAAGAGGCCAGTCTCGACGCGCCACAGAGGGGAATCCACCTCCAGGGTGGCCATCCAGGCCAACGCAAGTGCGACTATGAACATGCCGGTGGAAGCGAGCGCTCTGGACCCAACTCGGTCCGATAGCCTTCCCGATATAGGCGAGATGACGGCCATGGTCACTGGCATGATGAGAAGTATCGCTCCCGCGTCGAGGACGGACATACCCAGCACCCTTTGCAGATAGAAAGATATCATGAAGGTGACGCCGAAGAAGGAGGTGTAGTTAAGGAAAGCAGAGATGTTCGCAGCTGCAAAGAGGCGGTTCTTCGTGAACAGTCTGGGGTCCAATAACGCCGTTTCGCCCTTTCCCAATTCCACATAGACAAAGAGTGCGAACCCCATGATGGACGCAGCGAAGAGCGCCAGAATCTCAAAGCTCCCCCAACCTAGCTGCTCTCCTAGCGTCAGCGCCACCAGGAGGCTGACCAGCGTCATGGAGAACAGCAATAACCCGGGAACGTCGAACCTCACCCTCTTGACCTCAGGCCTCACGGCCCTCAACTTGTAGAAGGCAAGGGTCATGACCAGAATTCCGATGGGAACGGTTGCCCAGAATATCGATCTCCATCCAAGTGCGTGCGTCAGCACACCCCCCAGCGGGGGCCCTAGGGACAGCCCGACATAGACCGCCATGGCATTTATCCCCAGTGCTTTTCCCCTCTCGTTGCTCGGGTAGGTCTCAGTGACGATGGCCGTCGAGGTCGCCCCAAAACATGCCGCCCCGAACCCCTGCAGTATGCGGAAGAGAATCAGCTCGTTTCCCGTCGTCGCCACCGAGCAGAGCAATGACCCAAGGGTGAATATTCCGAACCCAGCGATGAAGATGGGCTTCCGGCCATAAAGGTCGGAGACCCGCCCCATGACCAGGATCATCACCGCCAAGGTAACCAGGTAAGCGGTAGGAACCCAGATTATCTCAGCGTAATCCATGCCCAGGTCCTGGGCGATCTCGGGGAGGGAGACGCTGACGATGGTGCTATCCAGGGGTGCCATCATCGAGCCTATGCAGGTGATGAGGAGAACCCACCGCCTATAGCTGACCTCAGAGGATGACATCGGTTTCTGAGGAACAATGTAGAGGGCCGGGTATCAAGCTTGCCAATCCGTTCCGGATTCCCTTTGCAAAGAATAATGGTGGGGGAGATGCAAACGTCCTCCAGGAAGAGGAGAGATGAGCATGGAGAAAGTCAGTTCTAGCCAGGTGAACATCTCAGGAGGACTTCCTCCACCTCCCAGCTTCGATCCTAAGGTTAGGAGAGCCCCTGACCGTGGGCACGAGTTGAGCCATAGCGATTTGGTCATGGCGGTGAAGAACGCCTTGCGCTACATCCCTGGCTCATGGCATGAGGACCTGGCCCCTGAGTTCCTCGAGGAGCTTCTGACCCAGGGGAGGATATACGCCTATCGCTTCCGTCCACCTGGCAGGATATGGGGAAGGCCAGTTGATGACTACCAAGGCATCCTCGAGGCGAGGTCCATCCAGGTGATGATGGACAACAACCTGGACTTCGACGTGGCCCTCTATCCCTATGAGCTGGTGACCTACGGGGAGACCGGCCAGGTGTGCCAGAATTGGTTGCAATATCTGATGATCAAGAGGTATTTGGAGCTAATGAGGTCCGACCAAACCCTGGTCGTCATGTCCGGTCATCCCCTTGGGCTGTTCCCTTCTCGCGTCGAAGCGCCAAGGGCAATCCTCACGAATGGACTGATGGTGGGCGCTTATGATAACCCCCAGGACTTCCAGAGAGCTCAAGCCCTGGGCGTGTGCAATTACGCGCAAATGACCGCTGGGGGATGGATGTACATTGGCCCCCAAGGCATCGTGCACGGCACCTATCTCACCTTGCTCAACGCCGCCAGAAAGTACCTAGGTATTGGCAGCGAGGAGAACCTAACCAGCATCCTCTATCTAAGCTCCGGTCTAGGGGGGATGAGCGGGGCTCAGGCCAAAGCCATCGAGATCGCAGGCGGGATAGGGGTCATTGCTGAGGTGGACATATCCAGGATCAAGACCAGATCGGAGCAGGGTTGGTTGACCCGGTGGTCAAGCGATCTGAAGGAGGTCTTCAGCTGGGTCAGCGAGCTGCGAAAAAGAGGTAAGGCCACGTCCATCGCCTACTACGGTAACGTCGTGGACCTCTGGCAGTATGTCCTGGACCACGGCATCAAGGTGGAGCTCGCCTCCGACCAGACCTCTTGCCATGCCGTATATGAGGGAGGGTATACCCCCGCTGGGGTCTCTTTCGAGGAAGGTCGGCGTCTTCTAGCTGAGGACCAATCTCAATTCAGGCGAAAAGTGGACGCCTCGCTGCGCCGACAATACCGTCTGATCATGGGCATGAGGGAGCGTGGCACCAAATTCTGGGATTATGGCAACTCCTTCCTCAAGGCCGTCTTCGATGCAGGGGAGAGGGGCGTGGCGATCCAAGGGGACCCTAGGAACGGTTTCGTCCTGCCCTCCTACGTCGAGGACCTCATCGGCCCCATATGCTTCGACTATGGGTATGGGCCGTTCCGCTGGGTCTGCTTGAGCGGAAGGCAAGAGGACCTGGCGAGAACGGACGCGGCCGCGATGGAGGTCATCAAGGAGATATGGCTCTCCAGGAGCCAGAGGCGAGGGCAGGACAGGGACAACTACCTATGGCTCAGGGACGCGGAGAGCAACAAATTGGTCGTGGGCACGAAGGCGCGCATCCTCTACGCCGATGGAACCGGTCGGGTGAGGATCGCCAAGCGCTTCAATGAGATGGTCCGGAGGGGGGAGATTGGCCCGGTGATGCTGGGCAGGGACCATCATGATGTGAGCGGAACGGACAGCCCTTTCCGCGAGACGGCGAACATCAAGGACGGGAGCAACGTCATGGCCGAGATGAGCCATCAAAGTTGGGCTGGCAACGCCGTCAGGGGCATGACCATGGTCGTTCTCTCCAACGGTGGCGGGGTGGGCGTAGGGAAGGCGGTAAATGGCGGTTTCGGCCTGGTCCTCGATGGCAGCGAGAGGGTGGACGGGGTAATCCATGACGCGTTGGATTGGGACGTCGCCTGTGGCATAGCCAGGCGCGCCTGGGCGGGGAACCCGGCGGCTTTTGAGACAGCCGAGGTCTGGAACGAATCCGGTCGAGGCCAGATGACCTTGCCTAATCAGCCCCGAGAAGGCTTGATCGAGGAGATCGTGGCCAAGAGGATGAAGCAGTGATGCCATCGCGAGCAGAACGCTATTTATCATCGCGGCACGAATGAGGACAGCATCCGTATAAGGTAGATGGCGATGGCGAAGCAACTTCTCGGCCCTTTCTCGGAGATGGTCACCATGGACCGCCTGCCCGAAAGAGGGCCGCTGCTGGACGAACGGTTGGAAATAGTCCGGGACGGAGGCATAATCATCGAGGGGGACAGGATATTGGATGTCCTGGACGAGGAGCGCTTCAAACAGATCAAAGAGCTGGCGGAGATGAAGGGAAGCCCCTTGGGGCATACGTCGATGAAGCGAAGAATGGTGCTCCTTCCCGGCCTCATCGATTGCCACACCCACATGTGCTTCGCCGGCTCAAGGGCCAAGGAGTATTCCAAGAGGATCTCGGGAGAGTCCTACCTCCAGATATCGGAGCGGGGAGGCGGCATAATGAGCACGGTGCGCAGCACCAGGCAGGCCACGGAGGAAGAGCTCGCCTCTTTGCTGGCGGACCGGGCCATCGAGCATCTGCTCAGAGGGGTGACCACCTGCGAGGTCAAGAGCGGATACGGATTGGACGTGGAGACCGAGCTCAGGATGCTGCGAGCGATCCGCTGTGTGAACGGGTCCAGCGATCCCTATCCTAGATTGGTGCCCACATGCCTGGCCGCGCACGTGCGCCCGCCCGAGTTCAAAACGGACCAGCATTACCTGGACTTCCTGGTCGGCAAGCTTCTCCCTCTGGTGAAGAAGGAGGGCCTGGCGCAAAGGGTGGACATTTACGTCGACAGGGGCGCTTTCCCTCCCGAGCTGGCGGACGGCTACCTCTTCCAGGCCAAGAACATGGGGTTCGTGCCAGTGGTGCACGCGGACCAGTTCGTGGTGGGCGGAGCGGCCGTGG
This sequence comes from uncultured Methanomassiliicoccaceae archaeon, assembly GCA_964354665.1. Classification (GTDB taxonomy): domain Archaea; phylum Thermoplasmatota; class Thermoplasmata; order Methanomassiliicoccales; family UBA472; genus JAJRAN01. The sequence continues at coordinate 4,614 of CAYHAO010000021.1, forward strand.
CCGCCAGGGTGGGGGCCATCAGCGCAGACCATCTGGAGCGCTCCACGGAACGCGAGTTCAAATGGTTGAAGGAGAAGGACGTGGTCGCCGTCGTCCTACCTGGCAGCTCCCTCGGGCTGGGCGATCCCTTCGCACCCGCCAGGCGCATGCTGGATGCGGGCCTATGCGTGGCCATCGCCAGTGATTGGAACCCCGGCACAGCGCCGATGGGCGGCCTCCTAACCCAGGCCTCTCTTCTCTCGGCGAACCAAAGGCTGACCGTGGCCGAGACCCTTGCTGGCATGACCTACAGGGCGGCGAGGGCCTTGGGCTTGGAAGACCGGGGGATCATAAGGACTGGACATTTGGCCGACCTGGTCGGGTTCCCATGCGATTCGTTCGAAGAGATACTGTACCGCCAAGGGGCGCTCTCCCCCTCGCTGGTCATTAAGGGCGGCAAACGGGTGATGAAGGCTCCCAATTCTGCTGGAGGATGAGTGCTTGGCATTGGTGGAATGCGTTCCGAACTTCAGTGAGGGAAGAAGGCCGGAGGTGGTGGAGTCCATCGTCGCTGCGATGAGGTCCGCCGCCAAGATAAAGGTCCTCGACGTCAGAAGCGATCCCGACCACAATCGGACCGTAGTCACAATGGTCGGGGAGCCCGCGGAGGTCGTCGAGTCCGCCTTCGCCGCCATCAAGAAGGCCGCGGAACTAATAGACATGGACCTGCACAAGGGGGAGCATCCACGCATAGGAGCTACCGACGTAGTCCCCTTCGTGCCTATCAGCGGCATAACCCTAGATGAATGCGTTCCTCTCGTTCGTGGTCTGGCCGAGAGGGTCTCGCGCGAGCTAGGCATACCCACATACCTTTACGAGGCTGCGGCCACCAGCCAGGACCGCGTCGACCTTGCCAACCTGCGTCGAGGCCAATACGAGGGACTGAAGGAGGCGATAAGAACGGACCCTAGCCGCAAGCCGGACTTCGGTCCGTCGGAGCTGCCCAAGGCCGGAGCCACGGTAATCGGGGCTCGAGAGTTCCTCATCGCCTACAACGCCTACCTGAACACGGAGGACGTGGAGAAGGCCAAGGAGATAGCCAAGAGGATCAGGGAGAAGGGTGGGGGATTCCCGTTCGTCAAGGCCATGGGCTTCCAAACCAAGCCCTTCGTGCAGGTTTCCATGAACCTCACCAATTTCCGCAGGACGCCGATGCACGAGGTCCTGGAGGCGATAAGGTCCGAGGCGAGGAGGATGGGCTTGGAGGTCACGGAGACCGAGATCTACGGCATGGTCCCGGCCGACGCCTTGTTCGCCGCTGCCGAATATGAACTCCGGCTGGGAAAGGGATGGACCAGGGAACAGGTGATCGAGAGTAGGATGGCGAGTCTGGACTCGGGTCAGATGCCCTTGCGCTCCATGGGAGTGGAGCGATTCTTGGACAGGCTGGCTTCTGCCGAGCCGACCCCCGGAGGAGGGAGCGCCTCCTGCCTCTCTGGGGCCATGGGCGCCGCACTGGGTGCCATGGTCTGCCGCTTGACCATCGGCAAGAAGGGGTACGAGGAGGCGCAGCCGCTGATGCTGGAGAAGCTGGAGCGATTTGACAGTCTACGAAAATCCCTGGCGCGCCTGATCGACGAGGACGCTGACGCTTACCAGAGGGTAATGGGGGCGTTCAAGCTGCCCAAGGGGACCGAGGATGAGAGGTCCGCACGCACCAAGGCCATCCAGGACGCGACCAAGTTCGCGGCCGAGGTGCCGATGCGCACCGCCGTCCTGAGCAAGGAGGTCATAGAGCACCTCATCCTGGTCTCGCCCCACTGCAACAAGAATGCGGCCAGCGATGCCGCGGTCGGGCTGGAGAGCGCGTTCAACGGCCTTGTGGGGGCGTCCCTCAACGTAGAGATCAACCTGGTGTCGATCAAGGACGAGGATTACCGAGCTCATGCCTATGCTAGGCTGGATTCATTGCTCATCGGCACCAAGGAGCGGGTCGAGGCAACCATAGCTGGGATAAGGGCTAGGCTGTAATCCCTTCGGAAGAGGGAAGTATCTCCCCGCAGAATATCGGTGCAGGGTTTGGCGACCTGCGGATGGCGAGGGACGTATGAAGAGAAGGATGATCCTGGTGATCGGGGCAGTGGTCGTGGCGCTAATGCTCGTCACCATCTATGTCTTTATGGCAGGAACGAGCAACGAGGGCGAGAACGCTACCAAGGATCGCTTGGAATCCATTCCATCCGATGCTGTTAAGGTGCTCCCTTCCGCGGACAACTACCCACCATCGCTCCACTCATCCTCATGGCAGGAGCCGGTCCCCCTCCTCGGCCCGGTGAACACCGCAGGCGCGGAGGACTCTCCTTTCGTTCTTCCTGACGGCAGCGCCCTCTACTTCTTCTTCACCCCGGACGTGCGCAAGTCTCCAAATGAGCAGCTCTTCGACGGGGTGTCCGGCATATGGCGCTCGGAATGGAATGGAAGCGGCTGGTCAGAGCCGTCCCGGGTGTGGTTGCAGGACAAGGGCAAGCTCGCCTTGGATGGTGCGGCCTTCGTGCAGGAGGACGAGATGTGGTTCGCCTCGGCGCGGGAAGGTTACACCGGCGTGAACCTCTTCACTGCCAGTCTCGAGGGTGGGCGATGGACTGATTGGGAATACGCCGGGGACCAGGTCAATGAGCAGTACAGCGTGGGCGAGATGCACATCTCCGCGGACGGGCAACATTTGTACTTCCATTCCGAACGCGCCGGAGGCCAGGGCGGGCTGGACATCTGGCGCTCCGACCTGGTCGGCGGGCAATGGCAGGAGCCGGTCAACATCGCGGCCGTGAACTCCCCTGGCAATGAGGGATGGCCATTCATCAGCCAGGACGGGCACGAACTTTGGTTCACCAGGACCTATCTGGGATCGCCCGGAATCTTCCGATCGATCTGGGCTAACGGTTCATGGTCCGAGCCAGAGCTTATTGTCTCCTCCTTCGCTGGCGAGCCGACGCTAGACCAAGAGGGCAACCTCTACTTCGTCCATCATTTCTATGATAATGGAGTGATGATCGAGGCGGACATCTACGTCGCCTATCGGATCTGACCAAGTGCGCAATTCCCCTTTCTGGATATTCCCATCACCCCTAAGTAATTCCTTTCAAGGAGAGCATAGGAAAGAAAGCGAAACGCAGATAAGCGGCGCAGCCAAATGAGCATCGGGGGATTGCTATGAAAGCACTCATCGTTTATGACACCAAGACCGGGATGACGGAGAAAATAGCTCTGGCCATCTCCGCCGGTATGAAAGAGGTCGGCACCAGCGTGGTGGTCAAGAAGGCTGATGACGCGACGGAAGAGGACTTCAAAGGGGCGGAAGCTTGGATCGTCGGGGCTCCGACCCACGTCGGCTCAGCGACCGGCCCGGCCAAGAAGGCGCTCAAGCTCGGGATAGCCTCAGGCGCTTCTGGTAAGAAGGGAACGACCTTCGATACTAGGTTCGAGAACGTGGGAAAGGGCGGCGCGGAGAAGCTGCGCAAGATGATGGAGGAGGCGGGCGTTCAAATTGTGGTCCCGCCCGAATGGTTCGCCGTGACGGGCATGAAGGGGCCGTTGGTGGAGGGGGAGGAGACGAAGGCAATTACCTTCGGTCGCAAGATCGCTGGCGCATTGAGGCCTTAGCCCGCACCATCATACTGGCATTCCGCAAAGTAACAGAGATATGTAACTTAGTTTCTTGGCTGTTGATGACCTTGGATCGTGCATGCCCGCGATTAGGTGATTGAATTCATGGAATTCGAGACTAAGAAGAAATTCAAGGCGGAACTGAGGAGCTTTTTTGGGCTCACCATCCTCAACCTGATGATCGGGGCGATCATCCTAGCACTAGGAATGTCCCTGGCCATCACCAACGTGCTCGACATAATCGAGACAGGGCAGATTGCCCTGATACCGATAGTCCAGATCGGCCTGGGAGTTGCGGCCATTGCAGCGGGCTTCTACTGGATAATCCAGATCGCGGAGATCATGGATGGGGTGGACGAAATTCAGACCACCTTTGATGAGATTGGAGAGGGCGATGGAGAAAAGGCCACCAGCTTGATCATCAAGATGATGGCGCACTATCGATCCAACAAAACGACCATCTCACGGATGATCGTGCTAGGAAGGATCGGCGGCGCGCTCTTCCTCATAGCTGGGGCGGTCGGCATGATTAGCGCGGGGGCGTCGATCGCTGCCTCCGGCATTCTCGCGGAGAACATTGGCCAATTGGTCGGAGGCTTGGCCGCTTTCGGAGTGGGCATCGCAGGTTTGCTCATCTCCCGCTATTTTTTCATTTATTCTAGGGTCTGGGACGCAAGGCTCCAGGAGACCGCCAAGGTCGAGGACGTCCTAGAGCATGAAATGGGGGCCAATTGAGATGAAGGGCCGTCGTACGTCCTTCGAGATATATTGGGAGATACTGGTCTACTGCCGAGAGCCAAGGACCTTCACGAACATCATTAACCGTTGCGACCTCAATTCGAAGATTGGCCAGCAGCACCTCAAGTTCCTGGTCGACAAGGACTATCTTCAGGTCATGAAGGATGACGAGAGGACGACATACACCACCACCCACAAGGCCCAAGAATATATCACTCTCTTCTCCAAGATGTATGGGACCCTGTTTGACGACCTGCCCGGGTTCAAACTGTGATTCGTGAGGACTGGACTGCCATCCCCCACCTCGTGATTTCATGCTCTCTTGGTCATTAGCCCTCAGCGGCGTGGGGGGAGGTGGCCTCGTCTGGTTCCTTCTCCACCTTCAACATAAGCAGGAGCAGGAGGGCGGAGACCACGAACATGGACGCGACCAGGAACGTAACCTCATAGCCAAGCGAGGAAGCAACGAATCCCCCGACCAGGGAGCCGACGATGGTCCCGATTCCCATGATCGCGTTATAAGCACCAAGGGACTCGGTGCGGAAGTCCTTGTAGGAGATATGGGCGACAATGGTGTTGCCTGCCACGCTCAGATTGGCCCAGCAGAACCCAATCCCCGCATGCAGGACGCATAATGCCCCCATCATGGGCCAGAAGCCCATGTCGATGAGTGTGACCAGGTATACCGCAGGGAAGAGGAATATTCGGCCGGTGAAGGCCATGATCTGAACCTTCTTGCCTCCGACCAGCGAGGTCCACCTTCCTGCAAGGGAGTAGGTGAGGGCCGAGGTAATGCTGCTCGCAAGGAAGACCACGAAGACCTCGGATATTGTAAGGCCCAATTCCCGCTTGAGGAAGATGGGGAAGGCGGTGTAGAAGGTGAGGAACCCGGTGAAGGCCAGGAAGGTCATCAGGTAGTAGAGCTTGAGGTTGCTGGGAAAGTTCAGCGGGGAGAGGTTCTTCGCACCGACCTTCATGATATGGATTATCTTGGTGGGGGCGTAGCGCCCCCTCTCGAAATGCACTAGGTTGCTGGCCGGGACCTCCCCGACCGCCTCCCTCCTCTCCATCTTCTTCTTAGGCTCTGGTACCCACCTGATAGCCAGAAGGATGGAAGCGACGCAGAGCGCGCTCGAGGTGATGAACAGCCCCCGCATGGCTGCAACGGCGCTTCCATCATCGCTCGCGAGCTGGAGCCATATCGTTCCTAGCACCAGGCCGAGGACCCATCCGATCCCGCTAATCTTGCTGAAGTCCCCGATCCTCTTGGCCCATTCCTCCTTGGCGAAGGACTCGAGGATGATGACCGTGCTCACCGGGGCTGCCGCAGCAGCGATGGCCCCTAGGAGAAAGTTGCCGAAGTAGTAGGCTCCCATGTCCATGCTCAGGCCCATGGTCAGGAGCGCCACGGCCAGCCCCAAGAAGCCGATGAGCACGAAGACCTTGCGCTTCTTGGTGGTGTCAGATAGGTTGCCCCAGAGGATGTTCGCAGGCACCGACGCTAAGGATGAGACGGCCCCGACTATGCCGACCTCCGCCACCGTGCCCTTCAGACCTTCGGTGACGAAGAGCGGGATCATGGGAGAGGTGCTTCCTCCCGCCACGTTGTATGGGAGGAAGGTGTAGTACCATCGGTCTCCCTTGCCCTTCGAATCGGCCAATCCCATCCCTCCAGAGCGGAAAACGATGGCCGAGATATGAATCTATCTGAAGCAGGTCTGGAGGCCTAAGAAAGCGAGGAGGGCTCATCCGTTCTTCCAGATCCTGCGAATGGCCATCTCCAGCTCCTCAGGCCTCAACGAGCCAATGAGCAGCCAATGGCCATCGGCATATGTCAGGCGCACGCCCCTGTTGCCGTTCACCGTGTAGGCCTTCCCCCCGTCCCCATAGCGGATCCCCCATCCCCCAAAGTCGCCCAGTGGTGAGAAGGTGATTGTCTGTATTTCGCTGATCTCATCCAGGGGGACGTTCACGAAGTGCAAATGCAAGGGGCGGAAGCGGACGAACAGCCCATCCGCTCGTACCTCCACCACCAGTCTGACCGACAGCAAGAAGGCGGGAAAGGCCACCCCCGCAAATATGAGGATGAGGAGCATGACCCAATCCTCCGCCGGGTTGTCTCCGACTTGCACCCCGAGCAACAGCTGGAAAATGGCCATGGACCAGATAAGAAGTATAAGGAACACCAGGAACGCCCAATAGTACCAGTGCCTCGGCCTCTGCACCTCTTGGAAGATCTGTTCAAAAGGCTCGCTCATGCGATCAACTTCACCAAAATGGCCAAGGCCACCACGCCGACGACCATCAGGGAGACCGCTGCAAACCTGAACTCCTTGGCCCGGGCGAAGACGACAAGGGCGGCGAACACCCCAGCAAGAGGAGTGGCGATCAGGCAAATGATCCCCAAGGACATCCAGCCTTGAGCTTCCATGTTGAGAGCGGATTGGATGGCCTCTGCCGGCCCAAGGACACTTCCTACCTCCCCACCAAAGACCAGGTAGATGGCCACGCCTATGAGCAGCAAGGCGAAGCTGATATACATCCCTGCTCGAAGCACCAACATCACATATCGATTTAGTTGCAGGTCAGCCTCCTTCCTTGCCAGGCTCACGGCATCACCCCCATGGCCTTCAGGAACATGAGGGCGGCGACAGAGACCAGCACGACCGAGAAGGCGGTCTTCAACGCCTTGCCCTGCAGTCGCTTCGACAAGCGGGAGCCGACCAGCGAGCCGCAGAACACGCCTATGGCCACGATCGCGGCCAGACCCGCCATTATCAGACCGAACTGGAAATAGACGATCGCGCCCGCCAGGGCGGTTATCCCTATCATGTAGTTCGACGTGGCGCAGGCGGCGCGCATGGGCACGCCCATCCAAAGGCGCATCACCGGTACGTTGACCACCCCTCCCCCGACGCCCAGCATGCCAGACTCCACACCTCCCACCAAGGAGCCGGCCATGCCCTTCCCCAGGTTCTTCACCCCGTACTCGACCTTCTCCTCCCCGTCCGCATATGAGCAAGAGAGATCGAAGGCCCCGCTTGGACCGATCGGGCAAATCCCGGCGGAATCGTTGCTCCGGATCATGTAATAGGCAGTGTAGAGCAGCATGAGCCCGAAGAGCAAGGCGAGGATGTACTGGTCGGTATAGACAGCGATTATGGCCCCGACGAGCCCTCCCAACGAGGTCACCACGCCCAGGATTAATCCCAGGCGCACATTGCTGACCCCCTCCTCCACATAATAGGATGCCGAGCCCGTGGAGGTGGCTATGACCGCCACCAGGCTGGCGCCGATGGCCTCCTGCATGGGATAGCCGAACAGGAGCGTGAGGGCAGGGACGATGATGATCCCTCCGCCCAGGCCCAGTAGCGAGCCCAATAGCCCGGCTGCAGCCGCGGTGAGGACGATGCCGAGGGCGATGAGCGGGTCCATGTTGCCACTGGCCTCCAACGGGGAATTGAGCGGTGGATAGATAATCGTTGCCTGAGCGCCCCAGACACTTCAATATATACCTAAGGCGCATAATCGGGAACGATCGTATGCCAAGCAAGAAGAAGGGCTCAAAGCCGGACGAGCGCGAGATGCAAAAGGCGGACTTCGAGGACCTGATCGAGGAGTTCGACCAGGAGGAGCAGAAGGTGGTTCAGCTGATGGAAGGCTTAGCCGACCTCCTCGACGACATTTACAAGGACGGCCTCAGCTTCTACGACGTGGCCTTGGCGCAGAGGGTGGTCAACGCCTTCCTCCTCGACTTCATGGAGGAAATGTACGATGGGGAGATGGACGAGCTCATCGACGAGATAATCAAGCTCAACGAGAAGAAGGCCCCGTCCAAGCCCGCCACGAAGCCCAAGAAGGCCAAGAGCGCCAAGAAGGCCAAGAAGTAAGCCCGTGCCTCGGGCTCATCCTCGGGATGAGGGAGATGGGGTCGATACTGGTCCGATACGCGGAGATGGGCCTGAAGAGCCGGTCCGTGCGCAAACGCTTCGAGTCCATACTAGTGGACAATCTAATGAGTTCCCTGGTCAACGCAGGGCTGGAGGGTCTAATCGCCACGGAGTACGGGCGCATCTTCGTGGAGGTCGAGGACCCCGTGAGAGCGAGCAGGGCCCTTTCCCGGGTTTTCGGGGTCTCGTCCGTCTCCTCAGTCATCCGTTGCCCTGGCGAGATGGAGGAGATGAAAAGGAAGATCGCTGATTTTTCCAAGCCCCTTCTCAAGGAAGGTCAGAGCTTCGCGGTCCGTGCCAGGAGGACGGGCGATCATCCTTTCACATCCATGGACCTGGGCCGGGAGCTCGGTTCCGCGGTCTTCCTCGCCAATGAAGAAAAGGGGGTCAAGGTGGACCTGACCGACCCGGACGTGGAGGTATTCGCCGAGGTCAGGGAGAGGAAGGCCTACATCTTCTCCGCCTACATCCCTGGTCCAGGGGGACTGCCCCTCGGGAGCCAAGGCAAGGTGGTCGTCCTCTTGGAGCAGGAGAGGGACGCGTTGGCCGCATGGCTCATCATGAAGCGTGGATGCCGTGCCATCGCTCTAGGGCGGGAGGACTCGGCCGCGGCCAAGCTCCTGAGGGCTTGGGACCCCACGCTCAAGGTGTCATCAGCAATGGACTTGGCCGAGGCATTGAAGAGGCATAAGGCCCTGGCGGCGGTCTTCGGCTATACTCTAGCAGATTTCGAAAAGATAAAAGAAGTGAACCTCCCCGTGCCAGCTTTCTTCCCGCTGGTGGGGATGGATTACAAGGAAATTGAGGAAAGGTTGGAAAGGATTCGGGCCTGATCACTTGCCCGTGCGCCCGTGCGCCTTCACCGAGGGACGGACGCGCTCCGCTCCCCTGCCCTTGTTGTGCAGGCCACGTCCCCGGGTCCCTGCGCTGGTCAGGCCACGGTAGACGCGTCCCTGGTGCTGCGGCTCCGCGATCCAGGCGTAGACAGGGTCGTTCCGGATGGCGGGGTGGTGCTTGTCCAGCATTATGATCTCGTACCAGACGTGCTTGCCATCGTCGCCGACCCAATAGGAGTTCAGGACCTCCAGGTTCGGGTAGCGCTTGGCCGCCCTCTCCTCGCAGATGCGCTGCAGGTTCTTCTCCATGGTTATCTTGTTTATGCCCCTGCGCTTGGCGCGGCGGCCCTTACGAATCTGGTGCTTCCTCAATCCACCTCGACGCACACGGCCCCGAACGACAACAATGCCCTGCTTGGCCTTGTAGCCGAGCTTGCGGGCGCGGTCCAGCCTGGTGGGCTTCTCCACGCGGCTGAAGTTCTCCTCCTTGCGCCACAGGATAAGTCGCTCCCAGAGCAGGTCCCCGACATAGCTTTTGTCCGGGTTCTTCCAGGCGTCCTCGATGTAATGATACATTCCCTTGCCAGAGGGTCCCTTCTTCACCTCGCCCTCTTCCGGGGCGGGCTGGTTCTTTTGTGCTGACATTTAGATTCACCTTGCCGTCGTAACGGTCTTCGGATTCACCCGCGAGGGGCACATTTCCGTGCGCTCCGTTAAGGAAGCGCGTTCAATGCCAATCGTGAGAACGTATTTAATCCTTTGTCCGGGGGCTCACATGAAGTCCTGCAGGTTGACCTTCTTCTCGGTCTTCCTCACCCCTTCCTTCTTCTCCTTGGGCTGGTCCTTCTCCCGGTCGCCCTTGATGGAGCTCTCCTCCCCGGAGAAGGCGTTGCTGAACAGGTCAACCTGCTGCGACCCCGCGAGCAGGTCCTTCTCCGTCCACCCGAAGTTCTCCGTAGCCCGGGCGACGCTCTGCGCCAACCTGGTGGCATAATATCTCCAATCGGGGGAGCCCTCGAACGTGGTCCCAGAGACATAGGGCTGGACCTCCTGCGGTGTCCGCTTGGAGTTGGAGACGATCCAGGAGACCTTCATCCCCGGCACGAACTCGTAACCTAGCGCCATCAGCTTCTTGGCCGCCTGCACATGCGCCAATCGGTCCGGGTCATCGTACTCGCTGAAGTTCTTGACCCCTCTGGAAATGACCAGCTTCTCGATGGGCACCTTCCCCTCCACGGTCTCGGAGATGCGCTTCCTGGCTATCTTGACCGCCTCCTCCGGCCTCTCGTCCAGCACTTTCTCGAACACCTCCATGAGCAGCTCGGTCTGCAGGTCGAAGGAGTCGGTGCGCCTGGTCTCGTAGCCCCGTATCAACAACTCCTCCTGCCGGCGGGGCCACACCACCCGGCCCACGTACCTCTTCTTCTTGCCGTGCGAGAACAGGGGGTCCAGCACCTTCTCGAACTCCAGCTGCCCTCCCTCGCGGGAGAAGCGCTCCGCCACCTCCTTGCCGAACTTCACCGTCCCGTCCAGATTGGCCTCGGGGCTCCTCACGAACACCGAGTCCGTGTCCGAGTAGATGACCTCATAGCCCTCAGCCTCGAGCTCGCTGATGATCCCCTTGGTGGTCTCCCTGGCGAAAGCGGTGATGCTGGACCCTATGGCCCGGTCCGTGAAGCGGTAGAAGGAAGATGCGAAGACGCCGTAGAACGCGTTCATCAGGATCTTGATGGCCTGCTGTAGGCCGTCGTAATAGCGGTGCTCCTCCGGGCTCTTGGCCTCGCGCATCTTGCGCTTGGTGTCGTCCCTCTCCCTCATCAGGTTCTGGAGTATGGAAGGCAGCAGGCCGGGGCGCTGCCCCTTGGATAGGAAGTGCACGCCAGTGGGCGAGACGACGTCCCCTTTCGGGTCGAGGGTGGTGAAGCAGATATTCTTGGCGATGATGAGCGAGGGGTACATGGACTTGAAGTCCAGGACGCATACCCAATGATAGAGGCCCGCCCTTATCTCGTGCACGTAGCCCCCTTCGATGGCCTCCACCTCTTCGAAGGAGCCGGTCATCGGCACCCCTACCCTGGGGGTGGCCCGGTCCGCCGCCCTGATCAGGATAGAGTCGATGAGGAAGGAGGACCCGATGTTCAGCACGTCGTCCAAGGGAAGCTTGGTGACGGTGGCCATGTCCAAGGTGCGCCGGAGGGTGCCGACCTTGTCCAGGATACGGAGCGAGAGCTCCGCGTCCCTGGTGCAATAGGCGAGGATGCGGTCCCGGTTGCTCTGCCACTCCTTATCTATCTTACGTGGGTCGTATTCCGAGCCGACCCTCATGCCCATGTCCACGTCATGCTTCTGCTCGCCCAGAAGCAGCTTGGACACCGCGTTCAAGGTCTCCTGCTTGGGCTTCAGGTCGCTCTTCACCGCCCACCAGGCGTCCGCCACCAATCTGCCGTTCAGTCGCCAGAACTTCTGGTACACTTGGCGTGGCTCCGACATGTCCCTTCCCCATTGAAGTGACCTTATCCCCGCCTTCCTGGCCCTATCCTGGATGGTGGGGATGTCGTAGCCATCGATGTTGTAGCCGGTTAGGACGTCCGGGTCCTCTCTTTGAATGGTCTGGGTGAAGCGCTCGATTATCTCCCTCTCCGTCCCCCAGATCGGCTCGCCAGGCCGGAGCTCGTCCCCCAGCTTCACGTAGTAGCATATGGTGTAGAGGTGGCCGTCGGTGATCGAGTTCTCCACATCGAAGGCCAGGATCTTCAAGGGTGGGCTGAAGGCTTCGATGTTCTCGAAATTGGGTGCCCCATCCCTCTGCTCCAGCTCCAGGACCACGTTCGTGGTGTGGCGCTCGCTCTTGACCTTTGAGCCATGGACCCTGATGCAGGCGCCCATATCGAAGTCGAAGATGAACCTGCGATGGAAGGGGATGTCCGCGGCCAGAACCTCGAAGCGGTGCTTGATCTTGTCCCGGAACTCCGGGACCAGCCCAGGGTAGCGCACCGTGACCATGGCGGACCTCTTGACCTGCCCTTTATGCAGCAGGTCGATCCATTCCACCTTGACCACGTCCTTGTCCTTCCTAAGGCCCTCGACCAGCTCCTCGCTCGCCCCGAAGACATGGAAGTAGGGCATGAAACCGGAGTAGCGAACGGCGATGGAAAGGCCCTCGCGGGTCTTCCCGAACATCTCGATGATCAGCTCGTTCTCGCTGGGCCGTTTGTAGGTAGCGGTTATCAGACGGACATCGTAGGACTCGCTCATGGCTCACTTCTTGGTGATGATGGTGATGACATCCGAGGGCTGGAGCACGTAATCGTGCCCGACCACCCTCTGCGTGCGACAATTCATGGCCCGGATGAAGTTGTCGCCCAGGTCGGTGTGTATCTTATAGGCCAGATCCCTGGCCGTCGATCCTCTCTTCACCAGATGGGTGTCAGGAAGCACATGCCCCTGCTTGTCGGTCCATCTATGCTCGTCCTCCACGGGGTAGACGGGGATGAGGTCCAACATGTCATAGGCAGCGTTCTCCAAGCATTGCTGCACTCCCGTTCCCTTGAACTTTGCCATTACGTGCGTATGGATGTATTCCAGCCCCTTCTTCTGGGCGGGATTCAACTTGTTTGCGTCCTTCATCTTGAACTCGACGTCGCCAGGGAGGTACTCGATGAGCCCCCCTTTGGCCGCCCTCCTGAGCGCCAGTTCCGATTGAGCGCAGGTGGGCAGGCTGAGGTAGCCCTCCACCTTCGTCATCCTCTGGAGCGTGACGTCCTCGGCGATGTCCGCCTTGTTCAACGCAAGCGTCATTGGCTTGGAATGTTTCCTGATGGTCCCCGACAGCCGCATGAGGTCCGCATCGTTCCAGGTTACGACAGACTCGGGAAGGGCGGCCTCCCTGATAGCGGCATGGATGTGGCCGATGGACACGCTGAGGCCAGTGAGCTTGGTGTGGATGAGCTCCTCGATCTTCTCACCTTCCAGATGAGCCTGGCGGGCGCTTTTTTCCCAACCCTTGTCCATGATGCCCTTGATCCAATGGTCGATCTCGCTCTCCAGGAACTTGACGTCGACCATGGGATCATGCGTGTGCGCTGGCACCGGCACCCCCTCGGAATTGGTGGAACCCGAGGAGTCCACGACGTGAATCAAGGCATCGGCCTGCCTCAGGTCGTCCAGGAACTGGTTCCCCAGGCCTTTCCCTCGCCAGGCGTCGGGCACCAACCCCGCGACGTCCAACAGCTCGACCGGAACCAGGCGCACGCCGTTCTCGCAGGCGGAGTTGCGCGGGTTGCATTGGTGACCAAGGTCGAGATGCGGGCACCTTGTGCGCAGGTATGCCACCCCTTTGTTGGGCTTGATGGTGGTGAACGGATAGTCAGCTATCTCCGCTGGTGCCAGCGTGGCCGCGGAGAAGAAGGTCGACTTGCCGACGTTGGGCTTGCCTACGATGCCTATCAGCATATGCCTCTCCCCGGACAATATATGGAAAGGCGTTCAAAAATGATTGCTATTACCATTCTCCAGCAGATTTGGGCGGGATATGGCATTTTCGACTTGGCCCAGAATCTTCGGGTGAAGTCGAAGGCTCAGCGCGAACGTTCGAAGGATAGAATAATCTCATCTGCGTTATCGAACTCCGACCGAACCTTAGCATTTGAGGTGCAAAACCATCAGTCATGGGGGCAAGGCAATGGATCAGGCCAAAGATGGATCGGCTGAGACAAAGAACGAAAGGATCATTCTGGGCAGAGGGCCGCTTGCTTTGCGGTTCGCCCTGACCTTGCTGGTACTTGTCATGGCGGTGATCGTGCTAGCCTTGGCCGGACAGTGGGTGCTTAGCATAGTCATGCTGGTGATTCTCGGCCTCGTGACCTTGGTCTTGATTCTTTGGGCCAGGAGCAAGCCTTAACTTCGGGTGAGGGCGATCTCTTTGCCAGAGCGGTGAAAAGCTTCCATGGCCCTATCTTTTATTAAGAGTAATGGCATCCGCCAGCTCGCCTATCATTTCAGGAGAGAGCTCCTCCACCCTTCTCTCGACATAGGGGAGGGACGGTATGGAGTCCTTGTTTGCCTGCCCCGTCATCTTGAGAATGGTCCCGATCTTCTTCCTCCTATGCTGGAAAAGTAGGTTGACCAGATGCAGGAAGAAGCGCTCGTTTACCACCTTGAAGGGGGGAGGCCTTGGCTCCAGGCTGATCACGGTGGAATCGACCTCCGGCTGGGGCCAGAACTTCGACCTCGGCACATGGTCGAGCAGCTCGCACTTCGCCCGGTAATAGGTATTCACGCTTAGCCTGGAGTAGTCGTCGCTTCCTGCTCCTGCGGCCATGCGGTCCGCGAACTCTTTCTGGACCATGACGACTGCCCTGCGGAAGTCATTCTCCAGTATGCGGAAGATGAGCGGGGAGGATATGCTGTAAGGGATGTTGGAGATGAAGCGGTCGAACCGAGGCAATTCGACCTCCAAGGCGTCGCCCTCGACCAGCTCCACTCGCTCTCCGAATCTTCCTTTGATATAGGAGGCGACTCCAGCGTCCAGCTCCACGCAGACGGTCCTGGCGGCTAAGGTTAGGACGCGCTCGGTCAGGATGCCCAGGCCGGGCCCCACCTCCAGGACTACTTCTCCCGGCGAGATGCCCAAATGCTCGACCTCGCGGTCCGCCACCCGCTCATCCAAAAGGAAGTTCTGCCCCCTCGATTTCGTGGGGGAGATACCAAACTGCGCCAGCAATGCCTTTACTTCAGAAGGCGTCATCTACCTGGCCACGAAGATGTGGTATTTCTGCGTCGGATCGGCCAGCTCCATCTCGATGCGCTTGGCTATCACCTTCTCGGGGTGCTTGAACGAAGTCACCCTCTGGGCTATGTCCGCGAAGTCCTTGAAGGGGCCTTTCTTGCGCTCCTCGATGATGGCCCACATGGTCTTCTTGCCTAGTCCGGGAAGCAGCTCCAGCATGTGGAACCTGGTGGTGATGGCCTGCGCCTCATTGAAGAATTTCACGTAGCGGGCCTCGTTTTGCTTGGCTATGTCAGCTATGACGAACGGCATCTCTGAGTGTGCGGCCGCGGTCAGCTCCTCATAGGACACGCGGCGCTTCACGTGCGCGATCTTGTCGCGCTTCTCCGCCTCCTTTCCGATGTACACGCGCTCGCCCACGGTCAGGGGGATGTTGAACTTAGGCACGAGCTCGAAGAGCTTGAACTCCGTCTCGCCCAAGGCGTATGCAAGCGGGTCCCTTTTGAACCCACGCTCCGCTGGGAGTCCCTGTGGTAAATAGTCGAGGATGTGCGCGTAGTCCTCCATTGGTCCCACCAGCTCAGACGTGCTTCTTGACCGCGGCGATTACCTGGTCTATTTGTTTCTTATCAAGGATAAGCCTTTCCTTGGCAAAAAGGGCTCGCACGTCCTCAGGGTACTGCGGACAGATATCCATGATGCGATGGGCCACTGGCTCGGTGATGAAATCGAGCTCCTTCAGATCGGCCAGGAGCTTATGCGCATCCTTGACCGAGAGCTTAGCGAACTTGCTGGCGTGGTCCAGGGCCACCTTCTGCTCGTTGGTGAGCTCGGTGCGGTCCTTCGACTCCTGCTCGAGCATCTCCTTGACCTCGGCCAGGGCGACCAAACGCTCTTCGGGCATGTTGCTTTCCCCTCCTTAATGGACCTTCCTCAGGTGCTCTGGGGTGGCAAGTACGGTCTTGGTCTTGTCGCCATCCTTGACAGCGAGGACGAAGGCCTTGCCCTGGGTGCCCGTGACGGTGCCGGTCTTCCCGTGGAAGCGCACCGCGGGCATGCCATGGTGGATGCTCGGGTCGAGGAAGATGTTAACCTTCTCGCCCACTTCGAACTCCTGGAACTCATGGGTGATGGGCGAGAGACCCCTTGACCTGGGGCTCTTGCTGAGTGTTTGCCTCGTCTTCTTCCTTGGGCCGTGTGACGATCGAACCATTGTGATCCCTCAAGTTTGATCCGCGATCTCGATCACGTCCAGCGCCTCCACGACGCATGCGATGCCTAGCTTCCCTGCCAAGGATGGGACGGTGCGACCCGAGTCCCCATGGACGAGCTCTTTGACGTACGTCCCGGCCTCGGTGCGCACCCTCAGCGTGGCGACCTGCCCGTCGAGCTCCTCGAGGACCAGGTCCTTGATCTCACGCTCCCTTGCCAGGTCAGCCCGCCGATGCGAGACCCGTGTTGGCGTCTGCTGGGTGATGCGTATGCGCTTGAACGATTGGACTACCTCATTCAATTGCTCCTTATTAACTTTGCTTTCGAGGCGCACCCATACCCGGTACTCCTTGTCCGGGGAGGCG
>CAYHAO010000021.1:21184-24836 GCA_964354665.1 uncultured Methanomassiliicoccaceae archaeon
CCGCATTTGGAGCAGCCCTTCCCGCGGCAGCGATTGCAGGGCCACCTCGTCTGCGGAATCTCCCTTGAGAATTTTCGGTACCTTCCGTAAACGAACAGGGGCGAAATATCAAGTTGCACATGGCAGAAACGGGTGTCCACCAGTGCGACCAAGTCCGGGGTGGCGAACTCCACTTCTTGCGGGATCAAGGCCTGGACGGCCTTCCCGATCTCGCGGTTCAACTCCGCCTTGATGGTCTCCGCCTTGTCCTGGCTGACCATGCCCCAGAGCCTCTCCTCTCTCTCCATAATGATGGGATCCACCCTAGTACCGACCAAGAAGGTCTCGAATTCTATCGTTCCCAGTTTTTCCACGATCGCGGCCGCGAACCGGGGCAGCATATCGAACATCTCATCGCAAATGCTGCATCTGACATGGGGGAGCGGCGGTTCCTGGCTCTCCAGGCTTCGGGATAAGTTGACGGCCATGCGGAGCGACCTTCCCCTCTCATCATTGGAGAGCCCAGTGTCCACCAGTGCGAACAAGCGACCTAGGCAATGGTCGCAAAGGTCCTGGTCCAAGGCCTTCTCCGCCCTGACAACTAGCTCGTTCATCCTATGCGCCTTCAAATCCACCGGGTTCTTAAACCTATCTTGGCACGGGGAGCCGGCTCACCCTTTCTTTTTGGGGTTCCAGGTCAAAGGATCATGGCTCGAAGCCCATCTCGATGACCCTGAGCTTGGGCCGGCTCCTCTCCAGGTAGCGATACACCGTGGAATGCTCGCTCCCTCGCAACAGCATGTCCACTGCCTTCCTGGCCACTTCCACCTGCTCCGGCTGGCCGATGATGCCCACCGTGCTTCCGTAGACTGAGATGGAAGCGCCGGTGAGGTCCTCTAAGAGGCGACGGGTCTTGCCATTGGACCCGATGACTCTGGCACGTTGGCGCGAGAGTTGCTCCGGCTTGCTCCCGACATAATCCTTCATGTCGATGATCTCCAAATATTCCATGTCGTCCAGCAGCCGATAGGCATGCTCGGGGCTGAAACCTCGTCCGATGGCCTTCACGATGTCCATGGCCTTGAGGACGATCAATGGGTCCTTGGCGCTCTCCTCCATGATGTTGACCTCGCCCTCCGAGTCGATGACCAGCTGCAGGCCGAGCTTCTCTTCAAGGGTCGCCTTCGTCTCGCCGTTCGTGCCTATGATGGCACCCACACGCTCCTTCGGGATCCTCACCGTCTTCATTTCTTGACCCCCATGATCTGCTTCAACAGAACCTCATTCTCCACTATCTTCACGTCGTAGGAGCGGAAGAAGTGGTTGATGTTCTTTATGTCCCTCACCAAGAACTCCTTGGCGTTGAAATGCTCCGTCGTCATTCCCTGGCCGACATCGATTATCACTGGCTCCCCCCGCTGCATGAGGATGTTGTACTCGCTCAGGTCCCCAATGACCAGCCCCGCCTTCTTGTAGGCGAGCTTCACATACTTGACGACGGTCTTGTAAGTCTTAGTGGGGTCCTCGAGCTCCACGTTCCTAAGCATCGGAGCGGGGTTACCATCTTCGCCTATGAATTCCATGACCAACATGTTCTGGCTGAACTTGATGGGCTCAGGGACGCGCACCTTGGCATCCTTCAGCCTCTGAAGGTTTCGGAACTCCTTGGTGGCCCAGGCGTAGATGACCTTGCGCCTCGATCCATGGAGCCCCTGGAAGCGTGGGTCGCCCTCTATGTATCTGGAGATGCGCTTGAACGTCAGGTTCGAGGTGCGGTAGACCTTTAAGGCATAATAATCGCCATCCGGGGAGGTCACGCGGAAAACGTTCGCCTCCTTGCCAGTAGAAATGGGGAAGTCGATGGACTCTATCAGGCCGTCGGTCATCAGTTTGTATATTGTGAGCAAGGCTGGTTTGTCGAAGACCTCGTCGAGGGTCTTCCTGTCCTCGTCCTCGACCGCGCCATAGTCCTTTGTCTTTATCTGTTGGATTCTGCGCTCTAGAATGGCGAAGGTGTCATCATGGTGGGGCATCTTGGCCTCCCTGGTTTGCTCAGAACACGTCCAGGCTCTTAGGCAAGACCTTCTTCCTGCTCAGGTAGGAGGCCTGGGTCTTGGTGTACCGGTAAAGTATGTCTGCCTTGTCATCCTGGAACTCCCAAGGATGGATGATTACGAGGTCTCCCTCGCGGATCCACATGCGCTTGCGGATCTTGCCGGGGATGCGGCCCATGCGCGACTTGCCGTCTGCGCACATGATCTTGATGCGGGAAGCCCCAAGGAGCTGGTCGGCTATTCCGAACATCTCCCCCTCCTTCTTGTTGGGATAGGGGGTGCGGAGTATCTCCTCTTCGGGATTGACTTGTACTCTTGGCTTGAAATCCTTGCTCAAATATAGCCTCCGTGAGGTTAGTGCCACATAAGGATTCCGAATATATAAGTTGTCGTCGTTGCCTGGCTTTCACCTCTGGTCCGGAGCTAAGCTGGATAGGAGAATAGTTATCGCTTGAGCGCACCTCAACAAACGTGCTCAGCCTCCTACGACTGCTCATGCTCCTAATGCTTGTGCTGTTGTTGAGGATTATCCTGAGCCCTTTCGACATCAGCCTAGGAGGGGGCGAAGCCATCAGCATATCCCTCCTCGCACCATTGATAGGTTTGATCCTGCTCTTCGCATTGGAGGTCCGTCAAGACCCGCATAAAGACTTCGGGGTCGAGGAATATACTGAGGGCTTTGTGGTATTCTGCTTCGGAGCCATACCTTTTAGCCTATCGCTCTTTGCGATAATGCTAATTGGGGTCCTTGCAGGATGGATATCCCATACCACTGGCAAGCATTGGTAAGAGCAATAAATTTGTTATTTTCTGCTTACCTCGAGAGACCTTGCGCCAAGGTTTAAATAAACCTGCCATATAATGACGCAAACCTTGCTCCCGTAGTGTAGCGGCCAATCATGCAGGCCTTTCGAGTCTGCGACCCGGGTTCGAATCCCGGCGGGAGCACCACTATGCATATCCAGACAAATATTCTTTCGGTTCAATCAAAGCGTTTTTCGTACTTTTCGATACATCGTCTGCTGGCTCTTTCTCGTCCGTCCAAGCCTTGCAGAGCCGATCCCCCGCGTCGCTCGCCTCTATGTTCGCATAGAATCCGAATTTCAAGTGGAAAATTACTAATATGGGCAACAATCAACAAAATAGAAACATAATAAGCGAGGGGGAAAATGCCACAACAAGATGATACAAAAAAGGAACTAATTACTGTTGCCGACGGAACGACGAACCGAGACTGGTGGCCCAACCAATTGCGGCTCAATATCCTGCGTCAGCATTCTTCCAAGTCGAATCCGATGGGCGATGATTTCAACTACGCCGAAGAGTTCAAGAGCCTCGACCTGGCGGCAGTGAAGAAGGATCTGCAGGCGCTGATGACCGACTCGCAGGAATGGTGGCCGGCGGACTTCGGCAACTACGGCCCCTTGTTCATTCGCATGGCATGGCACAGTGCCGGCACGTACCGTAGCGGTGACGGTCGCGGCGGCGCCGGTTCCGGCCAGCAGCGCTTTCCACCTCTCAACAGTTGGCCTGACAATGTGAATCTTGACAAAGCGCGTCGGCTGCTCTGGCCGCTCAAGCAGAAACATGGCAGGAAAATCTCATGGGCCGACCTCATG
>CAYHAO010000022.1:0-14170 GCA_964354665.1 uncultured Methanomassiliicoccaceae archaeon
CGCACTCGACCTCGATCACCTTGGAATCAGGCACTTTGCCAGCTGCCTGCTCTCCAAGAGCCTCAAAGACCGACTGCAGGTCCAGGTCGCCTTCCTTCCCTTTCCCCGCCTTCATCGGCCCCCCGGTCAGGATGATGCAGGGAATGTTCACCCGGCCGGCGGCCATGAGCATGCCTGGAGTGATCTTGTCGCAGTTCGTGACGCCCACCCAAGCATCCATGCAGTGCGCCTGGACCATCAGCTCGACGCAATCGGAGATGACCTCTCTGGAGGCGAGCGAGTACCTCATGCCCTCGTGGCCCATGGCGATGCCGTCGCATATCCCCGGCACCCCGAAGGTGAGAGGCACGCCCCCGGCCTCGACTATCCCCTTCTTGACCTCCTCCACCAGCTGGTTGAGATGGATGTGCCCGGGGACGATCTCGTTCCAAGAGTTGGCGATGCCGATGAACGGCCTCTTCATCTTCTCGTCGTCGATCCCTACCGCTCGAAGCAAGCTTCGGCTCGGCGCCTTGTCTAGGCCCTTCTTCACCGTGTCGCTCCTCATGTTCTCTCGGCCGATTATGCTGGAGCGGATTATTAATCTGTCGAGTTGCCGAGCAGATGCGGATGGATATGGAGTAGGTACAGTCGTTGGCTCAGCCCAGCAGGTCGAAGTCCTCGTAGAAGATGCGCCTTCGGGGGACTCCAAGCTCCACAAGCTGGTCGAACATCGACCTCATCAGGGTCGGAGGGCCGCAGATGAAGACGGTGCGCCTCCTGATCTCCTCGATCCCGTCGACCAGCCCGGCCAGCTGCTTGCCGTCGATCCTCCCCATGGACCGGGAGTTCCAATGGGTGAAGGTGAAGCAAGGATTGTTCAAGGTCTCCGCCCTCACCTCCGATTCATACGCCGCGTCCGATGGGTCGCTGTAGACCCATACCAGGTGTACCTTCCTTCCCACCGGGGACTTGGCCTCGTGCTTGGCCATGCTCAGGAAGGGGGTGATGCCGATCCCGCCGGCGATCCAGACCATGTCGCTCTTGTGCGCCAGGTAGCGTTCCCCGAACTTTCCGTAGGGGCCCATGACCTCGACCGCGTCGCCCACCTCGCTGGTCGTCAGCGGCCCGGAGGTGAAGTCCCCGCTCCTTTTGGCGGAGATCCTGATCACACCCTCGGAAGGGTCGTTGGAC
The DNA here is from genome assembly GCA_964354665.1 of uncultured Methanomassiliicoccaceae archaeon. Classification (GTDB taxonomy): domain Archaea; phylum Thermoplasmatota; class Thermoplasmata; order Methanomassiliicoccales; family UBA472; genus JAJRAN01. The sequence goes on from CAYHAO010000022.1 coordinate 1,174, forward strand.
AGCGAGAAAGGGAAAGACTCGCGCACCTCCGCGAAGCGCAGGAATCGCAAGAAGACGAACTGCCCTGGATGGAAGGGCAGAGCTTTTTCGGTCCTGATGGTCAGCTCGGTGATGTTCCCCATCCTCCTCGCCGTGACGACCTGGCCTCGGGTCCGGGGGCCGAGGTAGCGGTAGAGGTGGACGGTGTAGACGAAGCAGGCCACCCCGACCAGCGACATGCCCGCGACCCAATAGCCCAGCACGGGGTACTTGGCGATGTCCGAGCCTGAGAGGAGGGCGTGGGCCATGGCCAGCAGAAGCGCGGCTACGAACAGGCGGTGCGTCCTCTTCCAGACGTGGTAGGGCAGCTTGGCCTGCACGGTCAGCCCGATGAGTACGAGCATGAGCAGGGTCGATAGCAGGCCCAGGGTGAAGGGCCAGCTCAGCCCCGGTACCAGGTACTCGGCCACCAGCTCCCATTCGCCCAGCCTTCGCATGACCAGGAAGGCGGGGTGCAGGATGGCGAAGAGCAGAGCGGCCTTGCCGACCAGCTTGTGCACCTTGTACATGCGGTCCAGGCCGCCGAAGGCCTCCTCTAGGAAACGCGCGCGGGTGGAGAGAACGAAGTTGACCGATAACAGGGTGATGGCCAGAAAGGCCGAGGACTTGGCCATCACGGTAAGAGCGGAGCTCAACGACGTGGAGCCTTGCGCGACCCAGACGGCGAGGCTGGCCAAGCACGCGGCTAGGACCGCCAGCGCGCCCCACGACCTCAGCTGCTCCCGGTTGAAGGCGTGGGACAGCTCGGAAGGAAGGAATTTCAGGAGGGTGCTGCCCCGCCTCGACCTCGCCGACCTATCGCCCTGGCTTCGTTCCTTCAAGTGACCTGACCTCGCTATGAAGCGCAGATGGCCCGCACGGACTCCTCAAGCACCACGACTTATATGTACGATTTGCCAAAAAATAGATGGTCACCCGTCCTCGAGGATAGGCTTGGCTTTGATGCCTTCCTGGCGCAGGCGCTTCGCCACCTGGCTCAGGTACGATGTGGTGACGCTCCTGATGTTGATGGGGGATTCGATCCACAGGCTGGAGACGTAGATCAGCTTGTCATCCTCGGCGCGGATGATGTGGATCGTGGGCAGGAACCGGCTCTCCTCGAAGTCCAGCTTCACCTTCTCATTGCTGGCGAGCTTGAACCTCCTCTTGCCGGCGCGCCTGATCCTCTTCTCCTTTTGGACGGGACGGATGTTAGGATAGACCATAGGATTGCGCTTCGCCTCTTCCAGGAAGATCTCACGCATGCGGTCGGGATTCTCGGTCCAGGGCAGATTGATCTGGACGTTCACGTTGTAGCACCCGACCTCGGAGTAGTTGACGACCTTGTGCACGATGAGGTAGGAGGAAGGGATGACGTACAACCTGCCATAGCGCTCCCTGACGGTGATCGATGTCAGCCCGATGTCCAGCACCTCCGCCGGTCCTTGCTGCAACGGCTGATCGCCCACCTCGATCCAATCGCCCAGCTGCACCCGCCCGTCCACGGCGATCAGCACCCCACCCACGACGTTCTGGATTACGTTCTGGAATCCGAAGGTGAGGGCGAAGGCTATCGCCCCGGTTATGATGCCCAGGGTGGTGCTGTTGACCCCGAATAGGGCGAGGATGGCGATGGTGAGGGCGAATCCGATGATTAGATACCTGATGAACTTGGCCATGGTCTTGGCCGTGGCGACGCCGGTTATCTTGGCGGCCTGGCTCTTGATGATCCAATAGAACAGCTGAGCAATGATCAGGCCTATGATAAGGATGATGATGGCCTCGAATATCTGCGTCAGGATCTCGCCGGTGAATTGAATAGCCATGCCATCGGCCGTATCGGATTGACGACTTAATTATTTGGCTCAAGGAGGATTCAGATGGAAGAGGTGCGCTGGACCGATCAATACTGAAGAAGGGGGTCGGTCGTGAGACCAGGGTTTCAGGGGTTTAGGAGCGCAGCACGATCTCGATGTTTACGCCATCGGGGACATTGATGCGCATGAGCTGGCGGAGCGCTCTCTCGTCGGCGTCCAGATCGATGAGGCGCTTGTGTATCCTCATCTCCCAGCGGTCCCAGGTCTCCGATCCCTCGCCGTCGGGCGACTTGCGCACCGGCACCTTGAGGTGCTTGGTGGGCAGGGGGATCGGGCCTCGGATGGCGACGCCGGTGCGCTGCGATATTGCCTTGATCTGACCGCAGACGCTGTCGACCTTCTTCGGGTCGGTCCCGCTCAATGATATCCTCGCGCGTTGTGCCATGTTTATGCCTCAAAGTAAGAAGTAAGGAAGGGGTTTAGGTCATGTCCCTCTTCTCGACGTCGATGCACATGCCCGCCGCGACGGTCGCTCCCATGTCGCGGATGGCGAACCTGCCCAGCTGGGGGAAGTCCTTGGCCTTCTCAATGACCATGGGCTTGGTGGGCTGGATCTTGACGATCGCAGCGTCCCCTGCCTTAAGGAACTGGGGGTTCTCCTCCTTGACCTGTCCGGTCTTGGGGTCGAGCTTCTTCTGCAGCTCGATGAACGTGCACGCCACCTGCGCCGTGTGGCAGTGGAACACCGGGGTGTATCCGACCGTGATCACCGACGGGTGGTTCAGCACCATGATCTGGGCGGTGAAGGTCTTGGCCACCATCGGGGGATTGTCCACCGGGCCGGCCACGTCGCCGCGCTTGATGTCGTTCTTGGCGATGCCGCGGACGTTGAAGCCGACGTTGTCGCCGGGCTTGGCCTGGGGCAGCTGCTCGTGGTGCATCTCTATGCTCTTCACTTCGCCGACCTTGTTGGAGGGCATGAAGATGACCTTCATGTCCGGCTTGAGGATGCCGCACTCGACTCGACCGACAGGCACGGTGCCGATGCCGGTGATGGTGTAGACGTCCTGGATGGGCAGGCGGAGCGCCAGGTTGGTCGCCTGGGGCGGGATCTCGAGCATGTCCAACGTCTGAAGCAGTGTCGGGCCCTTGTACCATGCGAGGTTCTCCGAGGGCTTGGTGGTGTTGTCGCCCTTGTACGCGGACAGGGGGATGATCTGCACCTTCTCCATCTTGTAACCGACGCCCTTGAGGAGCTTGCTTACCTCCTCCTTGACCTCCTCGTACCGCTTCTGGTCGTAGGCGGGCTTGGTGGCGTCGATCTTGTTGATGGCCACGATGACCTGTGTGACTCCCAACGTCCTGGCAAGGAAGATGTGCTCCTTGGTCTGGGCCTGGGGCCCCTCGACGGCGGACACGACCAATACGGCCGCATCGGCCTGCGAGGTACCAGTGATCATGTTCTTGACGAAGTCGCGGTGACCAGGAGCGTCGATGATGGTGAAGTAGTACTTGTCGGTATTGAACTTCTTGTGGGACACGTCGATGGTCACACCGCGCTCCCTTTCCTCCTTCAAGGAGTCCATGACCCAGGCGAACTCGAAGGTCGCCTTGCCCTTCTCCTCGGCCAGCTTCCTGTACTTTTCGATTAGATAGGGTTCGATGTGGCCCGTCTCCATCAGCAGACGACCGACAGAGGTTGACTTGCCGTGATCGACGTGACCAATGAACACCAAGTTCAAGTGAGGTTTCTCAGCCATGTTCCAGCCTCCAATTTTTGGATTTGGTTCTCCATACTATATTTCATATTTAACGGTTTTTCCATCCTCAGCCCGAGTAGTAGGACGCCTCGTACGGCTCTGGGTTGAGCCCCTTGCGTTTGCGGATCTCTCCCACGACCTTGACCTGGATCTCGGCCGGCACGCGGACGAACCCAGCGTTCTCGGTCGACCACAGGGCGCGGCCCTGGGTCGCTCCCCGTATCGCGGAAGCGAACCCGAACATCTCCGCCACGGGGGCCTTGGCCACGATGACCGCCGCCTCGCCCTCCTGGTTGATGTCCTCGATCTCGCCGCGGCGCGCCTGTATCTCGCGCACCGCGTCCCCCATCAGGTCCTGAGGGACGTTGATGAAGATCTTCTGGATGGGCTCCATGAGCACGCGATCACCGAGGCACATGGCCCCGTATATACCGCTCCTGACCGCAGGGATGACCTGCGCCGGACCGCGGTGGACGCCGTCCTCGTGCAGCTTCGCGTCCACCAAGCGGATCTTGAGCCCCATGACCTTCTCTTGCGCCAAGGGCCCGAGGGTCATCGCCTCCTCGAAGGCCTGCTTGGCCAGGTCCATGGTCTCGTTGAGGTACTGGATGCCCTTGGTTACGTCCAGGAAGACGTCGGTGTCCTTGAAGGCCACCACTCCCCTGGCCTCGTCGCGTTCCATGCCCAGGTCCTGCAGCTGCTTGGCCAGGGCCTTGGGGTCCTTGATCTTGCCCTCGGTCTTGATCTCGCCGGCCTTGATGGCGTTGTACACGGCCTGCTCCAGCGGCATGACCTCGAAGTAGAACTTGTTGTGCTTGTTGGGGGACTTGCCCTCGAACGGTCCGCCTCTGCCCTTCACATTCTCGCGGTAGACGACGATGGGCGGCGAGGACTTGATCTCGCACTTGTGCTCGTTGACTATCCTGTAGATGGTGATCTCCAGGTGCAGCTCGCCCATGCCGGAGAGCAGGTTCTCGCCCGTCTCCTGGTTGATCTGGACCACGAGGGATGGGTCCGCCTTGGCCACGGTCCTCAGCACCTCGACCAGCTTGGGCAGGTCCTTCATGTGCTTGGCCTCGATGGCCATGGTGACCACGGGCTCGGAGTAGTGGGTGATCTTCTCGAAGGGCTCCATGTCCTTCAGGGTGGTGACGGTGGCGCCCGCGACCGCGTCCCTCAGGCCGCCGACGGCGCAGATGTTGCCCGCGTCCATCTCCTCGACGGTGATGCGGTCCGCTCCCACGGACAAGGCGACGGTCTGAACCCGGTTAGGGTTGCCAGCGCCGGAGATGTACATCTCCATGCCCTTGACCACCTTGCCGGAGAACAGGCGGCCCACGGCCACCTCGCCAGCATGGGGGTCCATTATGATCTTGGTGACCATCAGGGTGGTCGGCCCGTTGGGGTCGCAGGTGAGCATGGCCTTGCCGACCTCGCTCTCCGGGTCCCCCTTCCAGATGATGGGGATACGGATCTTCTGCGCCTCCAGGGGGTCGGGGACGTGCTTGATGACCATGTCCAGCAGGACCTCGTGCACCGGGCTCTTCTTGGAAAGGGTCTTCTGGTCGTTGTTGTGGCAGAAGTTGTAGACGTCCTTCATGCTGATGCCGGACTTCTTCATGTAGGGCGCGGAGACGGCCCAGTTGTTGAAGGCGGACCCGAGCCCCACTGTCCCATCCTGGACGGAGACCTGCCACTCCTTGTTGAGGGGGGCGGGCAGCTGGGTCGAGATCCTGCGGTTGACCTCGGTCACGATCTGCACGAACCTCTGCTGCATTTGTTCCGGAGTTACTTTGAGCTCGTTGATCAGGCGGTCCACCTTGTTGATGAAAAGGACGGGGCGAACGCGCTCCTTCAGCGCCTGCCTGATGACCGTCTCGGTCTGGGGCATTATGCCCTCGACCGCGCAGACCAATATGATGACGCCATCCAAGGCCCTCATGGCCCTGGTAACGTCGCCACCGAAGTCCACGTGGCCCGGGGTATCGATGAGGTTGATCAGGTACTCAGCGCCCTCGAACTTGTGCACCATCGAGGCGTTGGCGGCGTTGATGGTTATGCCGCGGGCCTGCTCTTGCTCGTCGAAGTCGAGCATGAGCTGCTTCCCGGCCAGATCCTCGGACATCATGCCCGCGCCGGCGATGAGGTTGTCGGATAGCGTGGTCTTGCCATGGTCGATGTGCGCCGCGGTCCCGATGTTGCGGATCTGCTTGGGGATGCGCATGATGGCCTGGGCCTTCTTGATGTTGTCCTCTTTACGTCCCATGATCACACCTTGGTCCTGTTGGCTCAGCGAGCCGAGGACGCGACCCTCTCGGCCTCTTCCTTCTTGGTAACGGAGAAGGAGTTCATGTCGTTCTTCGAGGCCAGGATCAGCTCGTCCGCCAGGCACTCGTGGATGGGCTTGGTGTTCTTGAAGCTGGATTGGATGGCTCCCTTGGTGACGTTGCGCAACGCGATGTCCAGCCTGCGGGACGGCGCCACGTCCACCGCCTTGGGCACGGAGATGCCACCGAACTGCAGCCGGGTGATCTCCTCGCGCGGTGCGGCGTTCTCCAGCGCCTCGACCAGCACTTGCACAGGGTTCTTGTTGGTCTTCTTGGCGATGATATCGAAGGCCTTCTGCGTGGTGCGGTAGGCCTTCATCTTCTTACCGGTGAAGACCTCGGTGCGCATCATGTTGTTGATGAGGCGCTCGACGATGTTGAGCTTGGCCTTGCCGAACCAGCGCCCGGAGTGCCTGCCGTCAGAGTGGGGCACGACCGTCGGGGTCAGATTGATGTACTTGGCCAGGCCGCCGTCCCTTACGACGACGTCCGAGAAACTATACTTCCCGAAGAGCAGTAGGTCCTCCTGTGGAGCGGCGGGAGCGGGCGAGCTATCTTGAGGGTTGCCTTCCATCTTATTCACCTCACTGGCTTCTCCTTGCGTCCCCGGACGAGCTCGTTCAGGGACACGCTGTTGACCTGGATGACCTTGTATCGAACGCCAGGGATGTCGCCGTAGGAACGGCCCATCCTGCCGCCGATGCCCTCGACCAGCACCTCGTCGTGCTCGTCGATGAAGTTGATGGCGCCGTCGCCGACTGCGAAGGCGGTGATCTGGCGCCCGTTCTTGATGAGCTGGACCTTGACGCACTTCCTGATGGCGGAGTTGGGCTGCTTGGCCTCGATCCCCACCTTCTCAAGGACGATGCCCCTGCCCTGGGAGGCGCCCTCCAGGGGATCGGACTTCTCCTTGAGCTTAAGGATGCGCTTCTTGTAGGAGCTGTCGCTCCACCGGAACTTCTGCCGGTCCTTCTTCAATTTTCTGGCCGTGTACATACCTCGTGCCATATATTCACCTTTCAATGGGAAGCGCACGCCCTATTACGCTAGTCGTATTTAAGCGTTAAGGGTTCAGCAAGCTGCTTCAGCAGCCTGTCCTAAGCCCCTCCATTATTAGAACTTATTGGCCGCACCAGACGAGCGTCGGTTGGTATTTGCGGCGTTCGAGCGCATCATCATTGTTTCATGCCTGCGTTAGGCTCCGTGCGCAATGCCCCGGCGATGAAGGTCGAACCACGGTTCAAGAAGAAGGAGAGCTTGGAGAGACAGAGGAAGGAGAAGGTTTGAGCTGACGAATGTGCCCTTCTCGTCAGACAAAAGGCAGACATTTTTATAGATGGAGCTACAGTATACAAACCGGATGGGATCATGGCGGTCGAGCAGAGCTTAGAGAAGGGCAAGCTGGCACAGAGCAAGACGACGGAGGTCTCCCTGGCGACGGTGAACTCCGAGAGGACCAGGCTGGAGCGCTCCGAGGACCTGATACAGATCACCTTGGCCGCGGTGGTGCCAGGGATAATCGCCATGATGCTCTACTCCTACTTCCTCATCCCCGACCTGCTGCCCTTCCTATTCATATTGGCCGTCTCGGTTTCCGCGCTGATGATCATCCCCGCCTCGAGGATGACCGAGCTTCACTACCGCACCTGGAGCGTGGACTCCTTGGCGCCGAAGCTCTTGACCTCGCTGGTGGGCATGATCTACATATTGGTCGTGGCAGTGTTCGCTATCTCCATGATGTCCCTCTTCGAGGGCCTCAACCCTGAGCAGCCGACCACCTTCGCGACTGTCGGCGGCCTGCTTCTGATGTTGATGGTGGTCATGGGATACAGCTCGCAGACCAAGTCCCGCTACCTCAGCCGGGAGAAGCGCTTCTTCCCCCACCCGGTGGAGGCGGTCGAGGAGCGCATCGCCATCCGATTGGAAAGGGAAGGAAGGAAGCACAAGAGGAACCGTGGCTCGACCGGCACCGAGTTCGAGATCGAGGGCACGGAGCTCCGCGTCCACGTCCGCCGGCTGCGCCAGCGCCACTCGGAGGTCCTGGTGTGCAACATCAACGACTCGAACCGCGAGCACCTTGACAAGATCAAGTCATGCGTCGAAGGCGCCTAGGCCTTCCCCTTGGACTCGCCCTTCGCCAGGCCGCTGGCGATCATGTGGGCCACCCGCAGGGGCTCGGGCACCGCGCCCCTGACCATGCTCTTCTTTATTATTTCCTCCGCCTCGGCATAGCCGAGGCCCGCCAGAGAGACCAGGATGGGCTTGTGGCCCGTCCCGACCTCCAAAAGCTCCTTCCTCCTCAGGACCTCGCACCTTCGCTCCCAGTCGGAGAAGTGCTTCCTCAGCGCCGACTCCATCTTCCCTAGGTCGGGAGGATCGCGGGTGACGGTGATGACCGGGACGTCGATGGCCTCATGCAAGGCGTCGATGTCCACCAGGTTGAAGCCGCCCAGGGCCACGCCGTCGATCATGACCGCCTTGAGCTGGCTCTTGAAGCGCGAGCCCTGCACCATCCGCTCCAGCACCAGGTTGGCGTCGTCCCCGTCCACCGCGCACTCCGAGCGCAGGACGCCCTCCAGGTAGTTCGGGAGGCGCATGACCACACCCACGACCATCACCCTCTCGCTATCGAACCTGAAGGGCGCGTCATCCACCGCCAGAACCCGCACCTGCGGTTTCACCTACATCAGCCCCAGGCGCCCCGTCACCTTGTCGATGATGTCCTCCGGGGCGGGGCCGATCCCCAGGCAGGTGGTGGTGTTGGGGGGGAGCTCGGTGAGCCCAGCATCGGTGATGAGCGAGGTCACCAGGCCGGCGTCCTCCGCCTCCACCTTCAAGCGCAGCAAGTCCTCCAGCGAGGCCACCTTGACCACCACCTTCTTCTGGCCCTCGGCGTACCAGCGCTCGAACCATTCGGGCCTCTTCTTCTTCGAGGCGAAGGCGCAGTTGACCGCGGCGTGCGCCACCTGGGCGGCCAGCTTGCCCGAGGTGAGCTTGAGGTCCTTCCTCACGGCGATGACCATCTTGTTCTCGAACTTCTGCATCAGGCTCCAAGATGCATCGCTGGCCCGCTTCTTTATTCTTTTCCGTGGCGAGCCGTCAAAGGATTAATAAACGGGCCGACCTTCCTTCGCACGATGCTCGAGCTATTGAAGAGGGACGGACTGGCAAGGATGGCGCGCTTCGAGACCCGCCATGGCGCGCTGGAGACCCCCTGCCTCCTGCCAGTGGTCAACCCCCGCCTCATCACCATCCCGCCCAGGGAGCTGAAGGCGATGGGCTTCCAGGCCCTCATCACCAACTCCTACATAATCCGCAACGACCCCGTCCTCAAGGAGAGGGCCCTGAGGGAAGGCCTCCATTCCCTGCTCGGCTTCGACGGCGTGATCATGACCGATTCGGGCACCTTCCAAAGCCACATGTACGGCGAGGTGGAGGTGGACAATGAGGACATCGTCGCCTTCCAGAGGGACGCGGGCACGGACATCGGCACCGTCCTGGACATCTTCACGGAGCCGGAGTGGGGGAGGGAGAGGACGGCGGAGGCGGTCCGAGTCACGCTGGAGCGGACCGAGAGGGCGGCCGCCATCAAGGGAGAGATGATGCTGGCCGGGGTGGTGCAGGGCTCGGTCTACCGCGACCTGCGCCTGGAGTGCGCCAGGTCCCTGTCCTCGCTTCCCGTGGACGTGTTCCCCATCGGTGGCGTCGTCCCCCTCATGGAAGGGTACAGGTTCGCCGACCTGGTGGAGGTCATCGTGGCCTCGAAGATGGGGCTCACCCCCGAGAGGCCGGTGCATCTCTTCGGGGCCGGCCACCCCATGATATTCTCACTCGCCGTCCTCCTGGGCTGCGACATGTTCGACTCCGCCTCCTACGCCAAGTTCGCCCGCGACGGCAGGATGATGTTCCCGGAGGGCACCTTCCATCTCAATGAAATGAAGGGCCTGGACTGCGACTGCCCCGCCTGCCGCCAGCATACGATCGAGTCGCTGCAGCAGCTGCCGGAGCAGGAGAGGACGAGGGCTCTGGCGCTCCACAACCTCCACGTCTCCCAGAGGGAGATCGACCGGGCCAAGCGCGCCCTGCTCGAGGGGAGCCTCTGGGAGCTGGTGGAGCAGCGCTGCCGCGCCCATCCCGCCCTACTGGACGCGCTCCGCGCCCTGGCCAGGCACAAAAAGTTCCTGGAGAGGTACGAGCCGCTCAGCCGGGAGGGCGCTTTCTTCTACACCGGGCCGGAGTCCTTGGACCGGCCCTCCGCCTTCCGTTATGAGAAGCGCTACTTCGAGAGGTACTCCAAGCCCCCGCAGCAGCTGGGCGTGGTCTTCCCGGACGCGGAGCGGCCTTACTCGCGGGTGTACGCCAAGGAGATGCGGGAGATATCCCAGCGGGCGGACGCGCACTTCCTGGTCATATCGCCGTTCGGCCCGGTGCCGATGGAGCTGGACGAGGCCTACCCCATCGCCCAGTCCGTCTTCCCTCGGAGCCGGGACCGCGACACCGAGGAGAGAACGCGCGAGCTCATGGAGCGCTTCTCCCACGGCCATGGGTACGGCGTCGCGATGCTATACGAGGACGAGAGCACCTTGGAAATGATCGCGGCCTTGGGGGGAGGAAGAAACACCTTCGACCTGGACCTCGCCCGCGTCAAGGCGGTGGCCGACTACCAGTTCGGCAAGGGGGCGGGCGCGCTGCTGCTCGATGGCAAGGTGGACCTGGTCAAGTCCAAGAACACGGACAAGATCCGCAACGTCCTGGTGGACGGAGAGCACGTCCTCTCCATGCGGGCCCCTGACGGCTTCTTCTCCCTCCGCCCTCCGGGCGCCAGGCGCCTGATGAAGGGCTTGCCCTCGCCCAAGCTCAGGGTCATGGTCGATGGGGATAGCGAGCCCTTCAACCGCGAGGGCAAGAACGTCTTCTGCCAGTTCGTCAAGGACTGCGACCCCGAGGTGGTACCAATGGACGAGGTGATCGTCGTCAACGAAAAGGACGAGATGCTGGCCATCGGCAGGGCGCTCATGATCCGGGAGGAGATGCTGGCGTTCAAGAAGGGGCTAGCCGTCCGGGTCCGAGAGGGCGTCAAGGCCTGAGCCTTCGATCTGGCCCTTGACCACCTGGTCCGCCACCTTGAGGCAGGCCATCAGGTCCTCCAGGGTGTGCAGCATGGAAGGGGCGGAGGGGGCCGAGGAGGTTATGATCAGCTTCTTACCAAGCACCTCGGTGCTGGCGTACTTGCCGTTGTCAAGGGAAATGGAGCTGGCCACGTTCCTGGCCTGCGCCTCGCTCTCGTACTCCAGCTCGATCCTGCACTCGACCTGCACGCCCAAGGCAAGGGGCTCCCGGCTTAATACGGTTACTTCGACATGCGACGAGGACTTTTGGGAAAAGTTATGTATCAGCCTTCCCAAATCACGCCCCTAGGTAGGGGCGGAGCCAATGGAGATAAAGGAGGCGATCGAGAAGAGGGCGAGCGTCCGGGCCTTCACCGATGACCCGGTGCCGGACGAGCTGGTGATGGAGATATTGCGCCTGGGGACGTTGGCGCCATCGGCGGGCAACCTGCAAGCCCGCGACTTCGTGGTGGTGCGGAGCCCCGAGACCAAGGCCAAGCTGGCCAAGGCCGCCTTCGGTCAGGAGTTCGTGGAGAAGGCGCCGGTGGTGATCGTGTGCTGCGCCAACCTCGCCCGCATCCGCAACTACGGGATCCGCGGCACCGACCTCTATTGCCTCCAGGACGTGGCGGCGTGCGTGGAGAACATGATGCTCTACGTCGCCTCGCAAGGCTTCGGCTCATGCTGGGTCGGCGCCTTCGACGAGACCCAGGTCACCAAGATCCTGGAGCTGCCAGAGAACGTACGGCCGGTCGTCATCCTCCCCGTGGGCATTCCCAAGGACCCTCCGAGGAAGACGCCTAGGCTCAAGCTCGACACGGTGGTGCACAAGGAGAAGTGGTGAGGAGTAGCCCCGGGCAGATTCGAACTGCCGTCGCCGGCTCCAAAGGCCAGCATGATTGACCACTACACCACGGGGCTCTGTCCCCCTCGATTGGACTCATGATATTAAAGATTAGGTGAAGACCTCCCCCGAGGTCTTCGCTCAGGTTAATAATCGCACAAGCCTTCCAGGTGGGGATGGCGGACCTAAGGAGGGTGCTGGTCTACTCCTGCGCCTTCATCGGCACGTTCACCTCGAACGCCGTTCTTGCCTTGATACCCGAGCTCCGGGGCTTCTTCCAGGCGTCGACGGCCGAGGTGCTTCTCTCCATCTCCTTCTACATGGTCTTCTTCGCCTTCTTCTCGCTCTTCACCGGCTCCATATCCGACCTGATCGGCAGAAAGAAGATAATGGTCATCGGCCTGGTCGTCTACTCGATCGGCTGTGCCATGACCGCGCTCGCCCCCGGTCTTCCGTTGTTCTACGCCAGCCGGGCGGTCCAAGGCCTGGGCTTCGCCTTCGTGCAGCCGGTCATGGTGGCGGTCCTGGGGGACGTGGTCGAGCCTGGGGAGAAAGGAAGGACCATGGGCTGGCTCACGGCCGCGACCACTGGCGGGGTGATGCTCGGCCCTTTGATCGCCGGGTACGCGGCGGCCGTCGACTGGCGCTTGGCCTTCGCGGCCATCGGGCTGTTCTCCATCCTCCTCGCCCTACTGATCCAAGCCCTGCTCCGGCTACCAAAGCAGGTTGCCCATGAGGCGAGCTATGGCTCACTGAAGGCCAACATGTCATTGGCGATGCGGCAGCGGGGCGTGGTCATGCTCGCCCTCACCGGCTTCTTGCACATGCTGGTGTGGATCGCCACTCAGGCCTTCGCCGCGGACAGCCTGGGGCAGGAGCCGTATATGGCATCCCCCCAGGTGATAGGCGAGGTGCTGGCCTTCGCGGCGCTGTGCAGCATCGCCGCCTCTCGCCTAGGTGGCGGGATGGCGGACCGTTACGGTCGATACCGCCCCGTCCTGATCGGCACGTCCGTGATGGTGGTATCGCTCGTGGCCATGTATCTGTGGATCCCTAGCATCATCGCATATGCGGCCTACCTGGCCATTTTCGCTGTGGGGTCGGCGATGTCCTGGGCGTCGCT
>CAYHAO010000022.1:14270-24155 GCA_964354665.1 uncultured Methanomassiliicoccaceae archaeon
AGGTCTTGGCCACCAAGTGCGTGGCCGTGGAACCAGTGACCTGGAGCTGGAGGCGTGCGCCCATCGGAAAAAGCCCATGTACCACTATGGGGACATAGCTGTCATCTCGGCAGATCATGGTACCTGGCTTGCCCTCCTCGGTCACCAAGGCCTCTAGCATCTCGCCCTTGCGGATGGCGTTCTTCTCCGCCGCCACCTCGAAGCGGATCTTCGCCAGCTCCCTGGACCTCTCCTTGGCGATCCGGCTCACCACTTGACCGGTCATCATCGCCGCCTCGGTGCCCGGCCGGGACGAGAACCTGGTCACGTTCAGAACTTTCGGCCTGAGCCTCCTGACGAGCTCTACCGTGGCCTGGTGGTCCTCCTCCCTCTCGCCCGGGAACCCAGTTATGACGTCGCTGGAAAGGGTTAGTCTCGGATGCTCGATTCGGAACCGGGCCACCTGCCTCTCGAACTCCTCGACGGTGTACCCTCGGCCCATGCTCTCCAGCAGGTGGTCACTGCCGGTCTGCACCGGCAGATGCAGGAACTTGTAGATCTTGGGGTCATGGTACGCTCGGATCAAGGGACCGAGGACGTCGCACAGGCTGTCGGGGTTCATCATCCCCACGCGGACCCGGAAATCACCAGGGACCTCGACCACCATCCCCAGCAGACAGGCCAGGTCGGTCCCGATGTCGAAGCCGTAGCAGCCGGTGTCCTGGGCTGTGAGAAGTATCTCCTTGCTGCCTTCCCCGACCGCCTTCCTCACCGAAGCGACGACGCTCTCGGGCGGATAGCTCTCCAAGCTCCCCCTAGCCAGCCTGGTGATGCAGTAGGAGCAGGAGCCCAAGCAGCCTTGGGCGATGGGGACAATGGCGGTCACCCCCCAGCCAGGCCGGGGGAAGTGCAGTCCGCGCCCGGTGCCGAACCTCCCTCTGAACTCTTCCTCGAAGTCGTCGTAGTCCAGGGGGGCGATGACCAGGGAGTCTGGGAATCTCCTCAGGATCTCCTCGCGCATGACCGAGGCCATGCAGCCCGTGATCACCAGCTCCTTGCCTGCCTCGCGAAGCTGCCGCATCCTCTTCAAGATCTTGAGCTCGGTGGCCTGGATGACCACGCAGGTGTTGATGACTGCGATGTCCGCATCCTCGCAGGTCGGGACCAGCTCAAAACCGAGGGTGAAGAGCGACTGCTCCAACGCCAAACCCTCGCCCTGGTTCATGGTGCAGCCGTAGGTCTCGACGCAGACGCGCACGCCCTCTCAAACCCCCTTGTCATATATATCATTGTCAAAGGAACTCCCCCCTTGCCCCCATGGCCCTAGTGCATAACGGGGTCAAAGGTCGCCATCAATAGGCTTACCCGTAGGCACCTTACTATGCCGTTGCTGAGGAGGACGCACATGAAGGGCATCGTGGCGTACGACAGCGTGCATGGAAGCACCAAACAGGTGGCGGAGGCCATCGCCGAGCAGATCAGGTCGGAGGGGCATGGGGCCCAGGTCATAGCGGTCAAGGAATGGTCCAAGGGGCCTTTGGCCGGGGACTTCCTCTTCATCGGGTCGCCGACCAGGGGGGGCAAGATGACCAAGGAGGCCAAGGAGTTCATCGAGTCCTTGGACTCGGGGTACTGGAAGGGCAAGAAGGTCGTCACCTTCGACACGCTCGGACCGATATCCAAGGACGCGGAGAAACGCAAGAAGACCCTGGAATCGCTAGGCGACCAATCCAAGACCGCGGCCTCGAGGATGAGGGAAATCTGCCAGGAGAGGGGCATTCCGGTCTACAGGACCATGCATTTCGCGGTGGTCGGGATGTGGGGGCCCATTGCACCGGACGCTCCGGAAATGGCCAAGGAGCAGACCCACAGGTTCCTGGCAGAACTGTGATCGGATTGTATCAAAGAGCAAGGCCATTCAATTGTGCTTGGCCCGGGTGCAACGGCAACCATCGCCCATCGAAGGTTCTATTTCTTATACTGGAAGGCAATTAGTAATCATCCGCTGGTGTCTCATATGCCATTCGCCAACGAGAGTACCTGGAGCAATTTCTCATCGAAGTACGGGGAGGGCGAGGTCCACGCTCGCTATGAGAAGGCTATCGATGACCTTATAGGGAGCCTTTCAGGGGAGCCGAAGGTCCACTCGAACTTCATCGGAGGGAAGGAGAGGTCGGCGGAAGCTCGCTTCCAGGTCACCAGCCCCATAGACTCGGCCATTACCATCGGCAGCTTCCCCAAGGGCAGCGCCAAGGACGCCGCGGATGCCGTGGACGCCGCGGAAAAGGCCTTCCAAGCCTGGCGGAGGACGGACCTCTCGGAACGCCTTAGGATCCTCCGCAGGGGCGCGGACATCATCCGCCAGGAGAGGTTCGAGCTCGCCGCCCTGCTGACCATGACCAATGGCAAGGTCCGGAGGGAGGCGGTGGGGGAGGTGGACATGGCCATCGACTACCTCGAGTACTATGCCGGCGAGATGGAGAGGAACGACGGATACGACAGGGAGATGCCTGGACCCTCCCCGCAAGAGAGGGCGAGGAACGTCTTCCTTCCATATGGGCCATGGGCGGTGGTGTGCCCGTTCAACTTCCCCTTCGGCATCTCCATGGGGATGCTGGCCGGCGTCCTGATCACCGGGAACACGGCAATCATCAAGCCCGCGTCCCCCTCCCCGGCACCTGTTTATGCTATTTACGATGCGCTCATCCGCGCCGGTCTCCCGCCTGGAGCATTGAACCTGGTAGCTGGCTCGGGCAGTGAGGTGGGGCAAAAGCTGGTCGGGCATCCTAAGGTCGAGGGGGTCATCTTCACCGGCTCCAGGGAGGTCGGTTACGGCATCCTCAGGCACAACGCCGATAGGAGGTACCCCATCCCTGTGATCCTAGAGCTCGGGGGCAAGAATGCTGCCATCATCAGCGCCAAGGCCGATTTAGGACGCGCGGTCAGGGGCGTGGTGTCATCGGCGTTCGGCTACGGCGGCCAGAAGTGCGTGGCCTGCTCAAGGGTGTACGTTCATAAGAGCGTGTCCGAGGAGTTCCTCTATCTGCTGGTCAAGGAGACGGAGGCGTTCAAGGTCATGGACCCTAGGCTGAGGGACGCTCGCACCGGCCCGGTGATGCACGAGGGGGCGGTGAGTAGCTATGAGAAGGCGGTCTCTACGGCCCGGCATGATGGCAAGGTGCTTACGGGCGGGAGGAGGCTGACCGAGGACGGCCTGGAAAAGGGCTGCTTCGTAGCCCCGACGATCGTCACCGATCTACCGGATGGCCACGAGCTCGTCGACAACGAGCTCTTCCTTCCCTTCCTCTGTGTCCAAGAATATTTTGAACTGGAGGATGCGGTCCGCAGGGCGAATGGCGCCCCCTACGGCCTGACGGCCGGCATCTACAGCGAGGACAGGAGAGAGGTCGACTATTTCCTGGACAACATCCAGTGCGGGATGGTCTACGTCAACGGGGTGAGGGGTGCGACGAACGGTGCGATTACCGGGATGCACTCCTTCGGCGGCTGGAAAGGTAGCGGCTCGACGGGAAGGGGGTCGGGGGACATCTATTACCTGCTGCAGTTCATGAGGCAGCAGGGAAGAGCCTTGGTTAGGTAGCATGGGCGTTGATCGCTTCGATAGGAACGACATCCACATTCATCACCATCAACCTCGCCAGGACCTTGTTCTCCATCCTTATCTCCATGGGATCGAAGAGCAGGACGTCTATCGGTCGCCAGAGGGCGATCCAACCAACGATGTAAAAACCTTCGCTGATGGCGAGCGCCAGTATCGGGCTCATCTCGACGAAGAACTCCATGCCGAACACTATTCCGAGGGCTATGAAGAAGAACAGGACTATCAAGGCATATGGCAGCTGGCGCCTCCCCCTCCTCTGGATTTGTATTATGCGATTCTTGTTGTCCTCGACCATCCGAGCCCCAAACTTGGAGATCAATGCCTTCGCTTGGGAAGCGGTCTCCGGGGAAACCTTATCAGCCGGCATCCTCAGGATAAGGCGGTACCCCTTCCCCTTCCTAGTCTTGAGGGGCTGATGTATCTTGATCATCCTTTCCATGGCGGACTGGCCCAGGAACTCCATCGGCCTGTCGGAGAAAGGATCCTGCTCAGGTGCGGTAACTAGATGGCGTATGTCGCTGATCTCGATCTCGAAAACCGCCTCTGCCTCGGTCTCTGTGAACCTCTCGTTGAAGCCAGACATGACGCTCCTCCGCCATGATGCGGATTGGTGGCCGCATATGGGGTTATGCTCATTTGATGGTTTGTAATCCTCGAAATCCTGATGGATGGCAAGTGTTATTACTGCCAGGCTTCATGGTCAATACTGTGCCCGTACTCGAGGGATTAATTTGGTGACCTGCAGCCGATGCGGGAAGGATAACCAGCCCGAGGCCGTCTATTGCGACAATTGTGGCATCCCCGTCCACAAGGAAGAGGCCGAGTCTCTCGGGACCGGTTATCAGTCGAGGCTGATGTTCATCGGTGGCATGATCGCGGGCTTACTGTTGGTGGGCGTGGGGATCGCGCTCAGCCTCTACGCCGCGAACTTCGGGATGGCCGGGAGCGAGATTGTGGGTTACGTGATGCTGGTGGGAGGCATCATCGTTCTGGGCGTAGCACTTCTCATGTTCGGGCGCAATAAATAGCGTCGACTATGAGCGCATATAGGGTATCGGTGGGCTGAAGCCTCACAACGAAGGATGCCGTCCCGCTCAATCCCTTCTGGGGAGCAAGAAATACTCAGCAGCCTTCCTTCCCTCTATCACCAAGAAGGTGGTCACGGCCACCAATAGAACGTAATACCACTGCTCCAGGTCCATCGGCACGGTGGAGAACCAATCAGTAAGCAGGTATATGGCCGCCAACTGCAACAACAGACCCGCCACCACGCCTACGTACACGTAGGGATTGATGGTGAAGCTCCTCCTGATGTTCACGCAGAAAGGCTCCTTCTCCTTCTGCGCCTGGATGCCGTTGACCCACTGCGCCACCACCACGCAGGTGAAGATTATCGTCCCAGCTACCTCCTGAGAGTAGCGATCCAGCAGGAGGATGTAGAGAAGGAACATCACCACCCCCATGGTGACCGCGAAGAACAGTATGCGCAATAGCTGACCGCGGTCGAAGAACTGCTTGCCAGGGTCCTTGGGGCGGCGGGACATCACATCCCCCTCCTCCTTGGCGAAGGGGAAGGTCTTGTCCTGCACTCCATCGGTGACCAGGTTGATCCATAGGATCTGGATCGCGAGAAGGGGGATGGGTAAGAAGGCTAGGAGCGAAAGCCCTATCAGCACTAGCTGGTTGACGTTCGTGGACAGAAGGTAATAGATGACCTTGCGGATGTTATCGGCGATCACTCGGCCGGTGCGGATCGCCTCGACGATGATGCCGAGGTCGTTGTCTGTGATGACCATTTTGGATGCCGACTTGGCCGCCTCGGTCCCTGAGCCCATGGCGATTCCCAAGTCCGCCGCTCGCAGGGCCGGGACGTCGTTGACCCCATCCCCGGTGACGGTCACGATCTCCCCACAGGCCTGGAGCGTCTTCACCAGGCGATATTTGTGCTCCGGCAGCACGCGGGCCATTACGGTCACGTTCTTCATCATGCACAGGTCCTCGTCGCTCATGGACTCGACCTGCTCGCCCGTGACCATCCCATCTCCCTCCTGCCAGATCCCTACCTGGGCGGCGATGGCCCTGGCCGTCTTCGGATGGTCGCCGGTGATCATCACCACGCGCATCCCGGCCCTCTTGGCGGTCTCGACCGCCCCTTTCACGCTGGCTTTGGGAGGGTCGACGAAACCGAGCATCCCGATGATCTGGACGCGCCAGGTGGAGGGATCCTCCGAACCGCTCCCGACCCCGAATGCCAACACCCTCATCCCGCCCTCAGCCAGCCGGTCGAGCTCCTTCTCCAGCCGCGGCAGCGCATCCGTGCTCAGGGCGATGCCTTTCAATGACTCAAAGGCCCCCTTGACGAAGAGCCTCCCACCCTCGGACGTCTGATTGAACGTGGCCATCATCCTCAGCTTGGTGTCGAAGGGATGCGACCAGAGGCGAGGGTTGTCAGTGCGGTTCCTCTTGAAATCCTCTCCGCACCAAGAGGCTATGGCCACATCTACGCCATCGCCTTTGCCTTCCATGGAATCATTGCAAAGGGCGCCGCAGAGACGCAAGGAGCCCTCCTCCAAGGCGAAGCTCTCTGACACTACCAGCTTGCCCTCGGTTATGGTCCCTGTCTTATCCGTGGCGATGACCGTGGCGCTGCCAAGCGTCTCGACCGCGGGAAGGTACCTGGTCAGGGTCTTGCGCTTGCTCAGGGCCATGGCACCGATCACCGTGACCAAGGTGATGACCAGGGGCAGCCCCTCCGGAACGGCGGAGACCAGTTGAGCGACGAGGAGATAAGCGACGTCCAGGGGCTCCCGCTCCTGCAACAGCGCAATCGCCCCGAGCAAGGCTATGGAAATGACGACCACGATCATATAGCGGCGGGAGAAGGCGGCCAGCGCCCTGGTCAGAGGGCTCTCGGGGCTGGCCTCCTCTGCCCTTTCCGCGATCGACGCGATGTAAGTGTCCTTCCCCGTGGCGGTGACCAACGCCTTGGCGTTGCCGCGGGTGACGACGGTCCCGGCTATCAGGCAGTTTGTGAGCTCATAAGGAAGGGCATTTATGCCCATGACCACGTCCGCATCCTTCGCCACCGGCAGCGACTCCCCGGTTATCGAGGATTCGTCGACGGTCAGACCGGTCTCCTCCAATATGCGGAGGTCAGCGGTGACCAAGTCGCCCTCGGAGAACTGAACCACGTCCCCAGGGACCAGCTCCTTAGAGGATAGGCTGATCGAACTACCATCGCGCAGCACACTGTTCTTGGTCTCGGTGAGCTTCTTCAAGGCTTGGATGGAAGCCTCGGCCCTGATCTCCTGCCAGAAACCGATGACGCTGTTGACGACCAAGAGCAACATGATGATGGCGAAGTCCTTCACATCGCCGATCAGCAGGGTGATGATGGCCGCGGCGATGAGGATGTAGACGAGGACGCTCTTGAACTGGCGCAGGAGTACTAGAAGCTTAGACGGCCTCTTCTCCTCCAATTCGTTGGGACCGTACTTGGCCAGACGAGCTTTCGCCTCCTCTGCGCTCAGCCCTTGCACGCCCGATGAGTAAGTCCGGAGGGCGTCCTCCTGCTTCATCGCCTGGGGTGCGCCTTTGAGGGGCATCCCGCCAGCTACGCAGCACGTGATAGATAATCCTTGTCGAGAATTGCTTCGGCATCAGGCTGCTCAGAAAGCCTTCTTCTCCGCACCTTGCATGCAGAAGTATTCGTGCCTCAAGGAGTACATCTCATGCACCTTGCAGCTGGTGCAGAGGCAACCTCTCATGGTTACCTGGCAGGGCGCCTTGCCCCTCAGGCAGAACACCGTGAGCCCCTGGTCCGGGGCGCAGTCTGGATGCGAGGTGCACCTCTCGCACTTGCAATACCTATCTTCGGTCGTGGGCAATCTTCCCCCTCCGAGTATGGCTCGGATCGCCGACTAGATTAAGCTGCCGGAAATCGGCTAGGAGTGGGCATGGATAAACCAACCATCCCAGATGCGGAGTGGAGGACCGCCCAATGCGCAGAACCGTCCTCGACAGCGCGAACATCCGAGGACCAAAGCAGGACCTCAAGGACCGCGGCTTCTTTCCCTCTTCCCTTCATTGGATCAATTGGCGTATCGCCCTGAGGCTGAGGCCGTCGCATATCTCCTCTACGAATCGCACCAGGTCCTCCCTCGAAGCCGCCACGGCATCTCTCACCAGATAGGGCGAGAGGTCCCTGTCGATAGCCCCCATATATGTTGCCAGCACGCAGCCAGTGGCGCTTAGCCCGGTCAGAAGGACGGTGTCGCAGCCCGCCTCCCTCAGCATATGCTCCAGGTTGGTCTTGTTGAAGGCATTGGGGTAATTCTTTACCACCCTCACGTCCGTCGGCTCTATCTTGATGCTGGGGTGGAACTCGAACGCCTGGGTGCCAGGCGCCGGACCGGATCCCTGGTCCGTATGGTAGATGACGAAGATGGGGAGGCCCTTCGTCCTGAAAATGGCAATGGCCTCGTTTATCTCCTCGGCACGGGCTTCCACAGATGTCATCAATCCCTTGGACTGGTCCAACCATTCGTTCTGGACATCGATTACGAGCAGCGCCGACCTCATCCTTGACCCGAACCTCTATGGCCTCGGCTATATAAGATTGGGGGCTTCGGGGGATATTTCAACGGAAGCGCAGGGTCAAAGCAAAACGCTAAGTGGATGAGGGACCGAGTTTGGCCCGGTGCTCATGAGAGAACTAAATCCCGATGCCTTGCACGTGAGATTCCTTGATGGCCTGACCGGCGATGATTTCTCCTTGCCCAGGCGCTATACCCTCACCCATTCTGACCGGACGGGGGATCTTTTCCTCGGCATCGGCAAGGAGTTCTGCCAGGTGCAGATATCCGGCCTCTACACCCGATTGATGAGGGACGAGGTGCTCGCCGAATGGAGGGGGGCCGATGGGGTTTACCAGTTGCACGTGCTATGTCATGTCAGCGGGGGGCTGGTCTTGGGCAGCGCCAGGACGCGCCTGGGCATATTCAGGCAGCACATGCGCCTGGTCTTGGAGGCCTTGCGCCATGGCGATAAAGGGATCTATGCCAGCCATCCCGAGCTTGACAAGGGGCGGGTGCTCGTGCATTTCTGTTCGAAAGATCCGGGGATCGATCAATTGCAGGATTATGGACCCATATCCGATTTCGCTTGATTTTGAAGAGCGCGCCAGGGAGCCTATCAGACTTGTTCCTGGGAGATGGTTCTAAGTGGACTCCATATCCGATAGCTCAAGGGGGAAGTGGGCGCCCACAAACAAGGCATTTGGTCGCTCCTTTCGGATTCATGTGGCCGCATTGGGGGCACTTCTTCTGGGCAGTTACCTCACTTTCCGCCATAGGTGAGCTTTGGATTCTCCCTCTTTATGAAATTCTAGGTCATTGGATATCGACGTATATCGTCCCTGCAGCACTTCTACCAATAAGTTTATATATCAACAATATGTCATCGACGCCAGCTAAATCTTATTCGTTCGATGCGTTCTAAACGACCCCTCCGGGGCTGCGAGGAGCTCAAGAAGGAAATTTGGTCTAGTCAATCGAAACCGGAGGTGAATCAAAAATGTACGACAGGGCACCAAGGGAAATGCACAAAACCATCTGCAACGACTGCAACAAGGAGTGCGAGGTCCCATTCAAACCCACAGAGGGTCGCCCAGTGTATTGCCGCGACTGCTTCAGCAAGCACAAGCCGGCAAAGCGCTATTAGATCTGCCTGCGCCTACCGGCGCGGTCAATCATTTTTTTTTTATTTTCTTATATTTTTGAACTGTCCTGATAGGCACACGACTAGCATGTCAGATCGATGGGCGACATACCCAGCATGTGGGAAGCGCGCTATCGAAACCCCTTTACGTCTCTTATTTGATCGCACAAACCGGAGAATTATACTATCTCGATGGTTTGACGTTATGTACGGTCATATAGGGTCATTGAGTAATCTATTTGGGGTGTTCCTATTCCAAAATACCAGATACAGAACGTCGTGGCCTCCACATCTCTAGGCACAGAGCTTGACCTCCCGGCCATCGCCATGGCCTTGACCGGCGCCGAGTACGAACCGGAGCAGTTCCCTGGCCTCATCTACCGCCTAAAGGATCCAAAGGCAGCCGCCCTTCTGTTCTCCAGCGGTAAGGTCGTCTGTACGGGGACCAAGAGCCTGGAACAGGTCAAGGTCGCCATCAAGAAGGTCACCAGTCAGATTGAGAAGGCCGGCATCCACATCAAGAGCGAGCCCAAGATCGAGGTGCAGAACATCGTCGCCACCTTCGA
>CAYHAO010000023.1:0-24128 GCA_964354665.1 uncultured Methanomassiliicoccaceae archaeon
GCTCATGAGCAGGAAGTAGAAGCAGAGCACCACGAAGAACAGGACCATCGCGTCGTGGTCCGCCTCGGAGGCCACCGAGCGTTCGATGTGCGCAGGCATCATGGCGAAAAGGAAAGCGGCGGCTAGCCCAACCTTCCTGCCGAACGCCTGTCTCCCGAGCATGTAGACCGGTATCGCCGTCAGGGCGCCCCAGAAGGCCGTGGCCGAAACCAGTGTTAAGCCGGTGCTGTCCGCCACGGGGTTACCTGTGATGCTCGACATCACCATGCCAGTGACCGCCACCGACCAATCGAATAGCGGTGGACGGGGATTCCTCAGATCCCAAGGATAGTTGAGCAGGGGATCCGTATAGAGGTGATGCCCAGTTTGAGAGACATAGTCGATGACGCGCTCGTGGTAATATGAGTCGGATCCACCCGAGACCAGGTATCCGTTGTCAACTGAGGGGCCAAGGACAAAATAGCTCCTTATGAAGAAGGCCAGCAGTACAATGAAGACGAGGATGACCGCTGTGCGCCAATTCTGCCTCAGCCAAGTGCTAGGCCCTTTGCCGAGACCGCTGAGAAAATTCAGGCGGCTCCTTCTTGTGGGGTCGCCTGACCCTCCCTCAATAGATGCCATCAACCATCTCCTAGGAATTGACAACAGATTACAAAACCACTATAAATACGTTCTTTAAAGGACGAGACGGAAAATCACCATTCTGGCTGATTGTCCGGGAATGGGCTTTCCTTACCCTTGAGAGGCTGATTTTATGGCCTTGACGACCCTGCCCGCCGCGGCCTTAGGATCGGGGTCGGCGTAGATGCTCCGTCCCACGATGACGTAGTCGGCTCCGTGCCTCACCGCGTCCGCCGCGCTCCCTCCCTGCGCACCCGCACCAGGGGACAGTATCAGAAGCTTGCCGACGATGGAGCGCACATGAGCGATCCGTTCGGGCCGGGTTGCGGGGGCGATGACCCCACTAGCGCCGACCTCCACTGCGAGCCTGGCCAGCTGATCGGCCAGGGGGGCGGTGAACTCCTTCCCACCCGGATGGCTCATCTCCGTGACGATGAACACCTCCCTTCCTTGGGCGGCCTCCACGACCGCTCTGGCCGCGTCATGCCCGACGAACCCCTGGACGATGATGCCAGAGGCGCCTCGTCTGAATGCCTCCTCCGCGATGAGCCGGTTGGTGTTGGGGATGTCGGCCACCTTGAAGTCGCAGATGACCGGCGCTATCCTGGACAGTTTGGTTATCGACTCCGGCCCTGCAGTTAGGACCAAGGGCCAGTTGATCTTGATGGCGTCCACCTCGTCCTGGACCATCTCGGCTATGGCGAGGGCTTTGCCGGGGTCTGTCTCGTCCAAGGCTAGGATCAGGCGAGTGGATCTCAACATGGGCCTCCTTGAGGACAGCGAATCTCCTGGATAAAAGCATGCCCCCCCGGGAAAAGGTTGATATGCCGTCTTGCCCTGGGACTAGGCATGAGGCCAAAGGCCATGGAGGCTGGCTCGGCTTATGTCCGCTCGCTCCCCGTCGGATGCAGGCACTGCCGCCAAGGCTCGAAGATGGTGCTGCTGGTGACCGGGCGATGCCAGAGCGGCTGCTTCTATTGCCCTCTTTCCGAGGTCAAGAAGGGCAAGCGGGTGATATTCGCCGACGAGCTGGCGGTGATCTCGTCCAAGGACGTTTTACATGAGGCCCGGCTCATAAGGGCCAAGGGCACTGGGATAACTGGAGGCGACCCGCTGGAGGAGCTGGACCAGGTGCTCGATCTCGTCCGTTTGCTCAAGACGGCCTTCGGCGAGGGACATCATATCCATTTGTACACGGCGACGATCGACGAGGACGCATTCCATGCCCTCCAGGAAGCGGGGCTGGACGAGCTGCGCCTCCATCCTCCTCTCCGCCTATGGAAGAGGATGATGAGCAGCGGCCTGTCCGAGGCGGTGAAGGACCTGGACATAGCCGTTGGGCTGGAGGTGCCCGCCCTTCCGGGGGAGGGGGCGGCCTTGGAGGCCTTGATCCGTCATGCAGACTCCATCGGGCTGGACTTCGTCAACCTGAACGAGCTCGAGTTCTCTGAGACCAACTATCGGGCGCTCGAGCGCAAGGGGATGGAGGTGAAGGACGACGTCTCCTCGGCGGCCAGGGGGAGCGAGGAGCTGGCCCTGAGGATGCTCCAACTGGACGTCCGCATCCCCATCCATTACTGCTCGTCCTCCTTCAAGGACTCGGTGCAGCTGCGCAACCGCCTCAGAAGGAGGGCCAGGAGCGTGGCTAGGAAGGGGGACGTCATCACCGAGGAGGGCACCCTGCTCAAGGGGGTGGTGGAGCAGGAGCATGCGGAGGAGGCCGCCAGGCTGTTGAGGGAGGCCTATGACGTGCCCGATGGCCTGCTCTACTGGGACCAGGAGAAGGGCAGGCTGGAGGTCGCGCCTTGGGTGTTGAGGGAGCTGGAAGGGAAGCTGCCCTTCGACTCCTTCATCGTGGAGGAGTACCCCACCGCCGACCGCTTGGAGGTGGAGCGCGAGCTGCTCTGTAAGAAAAGTAAAAAGGGGAAGAAGGCCTGAGCGCGCCTAGGCCACGATTATGCTTTGAACGTTATGATGCCTGGCCACGATGTCCCTGGCGATCTTGAGGTTGCGACCGTTCTTGCCGATGGCCCGGCCCTTGACCTGGGGGTCCACGGTCACCGTGGCATGCACGATGTTCCCCCGGTTCTCGATGACCACGCTCTGCACGCCGTAGTTATAAAAGACGTTCTTGATGAACTGCTCGGCGTCGTCGGAGTACTCGATCACCTGGATGTTCTTGCCCGTGGTGTTCTTGAGGTGGATGACGTTCTCTCCCGCCTTGCCCACGGCCCGGTTCGCCTGCCCCGGCTCTACCACGAATACCAGCTTCTCCTCCGTCTCCATGCAGTCCTTCACGTGCGTCTTGGTGACGTTCTCGAAGAGGGTGATGTAGCGCAGGGTGTCCTCGGTCAGCTTGACTTCTGGCATGAGGATCACAGCGTAAGTATGTTCGAGGTGCCCTTGTCGATGATGGCCACCGCGGACACCGAGAACGGCTTCCCGGCCAGGGCGCCCAGCTCCATGTTGGTGCCCTCGTAAGTTCTCACCGGCACAGAGGTCGTCGTCTTTAGGAACTGACTGGGGCAGTTCGCGGAGATGACCACCATCTTCGCCTCTCCATTCCTCACGGCCTTCTCAGCTTGTTGTACGCCGAACACGACCTTCCCGGTCTGGACGGCGGTCTTCAATGCCCTTCCGATATCAATCATTGGTCTGCCCCCTCTTAACTGGTTTATATTCCAAATTGACGGCGCCGGTGCCGAGCGTAACAGGCTGTCCCACTATAATGTTTTCTGCCACGCCGTCGAGGTGGTCCTCCTCGCCAGTCAGCGCGGCGTGCAGCAGATGCACGGCCGTGATCTCGAACGCGGCCCTCGCCAGCACGGAGGACTTGCGGCCCGAGATACCATGTCGGCCGATGGCCTTCACGTCGCCATCGTTAGTCATGAGGTCGGCGACCAGCATGATGTGGCGGATGTCCACGTTCAGGCCCTGCTCATCCAAGGTGTGGAAAGCCTCGTTCATTATGGAGTTCCTCGCCGCCTCCACGCCCAGCACCTCATATATCTCCTGGATGGCGTTGGTGGAGGTCTTGGATTTGTCCACTCCCTCCTGGTCCAGGACCCGTGCCAGATTGCTTCCCTCGGTGTAGATGACGTAGCCTTCCCCAAGCTTGCGGATGATGGCGCGCTTGATGCCATCGATCCCCTTGATCTTGCGGTCCTTTACGTCGTCGATGATGCGCTGCAGCTTCTTGAAGGAGGGCTCGTCCGAGGAGATGACTATTCTCCTACCGTCGTGCTCCACCAATCCCTTCAGACCACGGGTCTTGAGCAGCTCGGCGTGGATCTCATCGATGGTTATACCCTTCTGCGCCATCTTGCGCTCGTCCGGGTTGACCAGGACCTTCATGTTCACGATGTCCGTTTCGATGGACGCGACGTCCACCACCGAGGTCATCTCGATGCTGGAGGCGATCTTGCGCACGTCCTCCACGTCCTTGACGTAATCCATGTCGACGTGGATCTCCATCATGGGGGTGGATGGCACCCTCCTGGCGTCCACGATCTCGATCAGGCGCGGCAACCCCAAGGTGACGTTGATCTCGGCCACACCCGCGTAGTGGAAGGTACGCATGGTCATCTGCGTGCCCGGCTCTCCGATGGACTGCGCGGCGATGATGCCCGCGCTCTCGTTCGGGTCCATCTGGTGCTCCATGAAGCGCTCGTACGCCCGCTTCAGGATCTTCTTGATGCTGTCATTGGGGACGTCGATGCCCTCGATGCGGTCCGCCACGGTCTTGACCACCGCGTGCGGCAGGTTCAGCTTCATGCCCTTGACCATCTTGCGCATCTTCTCTTCCAGCTCGGAAGGCTTGGGCGTCTTGTCCAGGATGATGATGTCGATTTTCTTGCGCTCCGCCGCCGGTTCCTTCTTCTTGGACCCCTTCTTGGCCACGACCCTCTTCTCCACCTTCGTCCCGCGGAGGGTTTTGATGTCGTCGTGGTTGAGGCCGAGCTTCTTGAGCTCGTCCTCCGGCGCGGATATTGCCTTCTGCTTGGACCCATAATGGTCGGCGAGCTTGGTGGCCTTCACCTCGTTCAATCCCAGCTTCATTATCGAGTTGATTGTGTCCTTCTTGGCCATCACTCCTCACCTCCTGCTTCGAAGTCGGGCTCCTCTGTCTCATCGCCCTCCAGGTCCTCGCCCTCGGTCTCCATCAGGTCCTTCTCGGTGGTGGCATAGGAAACGACCTTGCGGTCCTCCACCCGGGCCAGGAGCTCGGCCTCCTCGCCCAGCACCTCGATGAGGATGTCCTCGATGTCGATCGGGTCGCCTTGGACCGAGCGCGCGGGGTCGATCCCGTCGTCGCCATATCTGAACTGGATGATGGAGTCGGCGGTGTTGCGCACCGTGCCGTCCTGCTTGAGCTTCAGGTCCTCCAGGGCGTTGATCAGCCGACGCTGCATGTAACCTGACCTCGAGGTACGCACCGCGGTGTCGACCAGGCCCTCACGGCCACCCATGGAGTGGAAGAAGAACTCGGTCGGGGACAGGCCTGATTTGTAGGAGTGGATGACGAACCCCTTGGCCTGAGCCCCCAGGTCCCCCTGCTTGAAGTGCGGCAAGGTCCGGTTCCAGTATCCCCTGGAGAGACGCTCGCCTCGAACGGCCTGTTGCCCGATGCATCCCGCCATCTGCGAGAGGTTGAGCATGCTTCCCCTGGCCCCGGACCGGGCCATGATGACCGCGCTGTTCTCGAGACCGAGATGGCGGCCAGCGATCTGCCCTGCCTCGTCACGGGCCCTACCCAAGACCTTCATGACCTCCACCTCCAGAGTCTCTGCCAAGGAGCGGCCAGGCATCTGCTCCAGCTCGCCGTTGCGGTATGCCTCCACCAGTTGGTCCACGCGCGTTGTGGCATCGTGCAGCATCTCTTCGATCTGACGCGTTGCTTCCTCGGGAATGTCCTCGTCGTCGATGCCGGTGGTGAAGCCACTGATCATGATGGCCCCGATGGCCAACCTGGTGACGTTGTCCAGGAAGTCCCGGGAGCGGTCGGCGCCGTAGTCGCGGGAGATCTTGTCCAGGATCTTGCCCTTGAAGGAACCGATGGCCTTCTCATCGATGGTGCCGTATAGCAACGTCCCCTTCCTGATCTTGACGAAGGCATCCAGGTCGCACTTCTCCTTCTGGCACACGTTGCACTTGCGGCAGATGGAGGACTTGAACGTCACGTTCAGGTCATCCGGTAGGATGAGGGAGAAGAGCTGCTTGCCCGTCCACCTTTCCTCGCCCTTGACCTGGATCGGTTCGGGCAGGGGCCTGTGGTTGACCCTGGCCAGCATGAAGAGGGTCTCGTTCTTGGTGAACGAGGGGTTGCGGTGGGTGAGCATGAACGTACCAGTGATGTGGTCGTGGATGGCGCCGATCACCGGCCCGCCGAACCTGGGAGAGAGTATGTGCTCCTGCACCTTCATCAGAATCTGGGCCTCGGCCCTCGCTTCCTCCGACTGAAGCACGTGCAGGTTCATCTCGTCCCCGTCGAAATCGGCGTTGTAGGGCGGGCAGACGCACAGGTTGAGCCGGAAGGTCTTGCCCGGCATGACCCGGACGGTGTGCGCCATCATGGACATGCGGTGCAGCGAGGGCTGCCGGTTGAAGAGGACGATGTCCCCGTCCTGGAGCTGCCTCTCCACCACGAAGTTGACGTCCACCCCCTCAGCGACGGTCTCAGCGTTCTTGTCCGTGACCTTGATGCGCCTACCATCGGGGCGGATGACGTAATTGACGCCGGGCATGTACTTTTCATTCACCCGGGGGGTCACGCCGCGCTTGACCATTTCCTTGAGGATCGCCAGGTTGGCCTTGGTGGCGTTGACCGGGACGGTGAGCTCGCGCGCCGCCTCCTCAGGGACGCCGACCTCGTTGATGGACAGGGCCGGGTCGGGGGAGATGACGGTACGGGCGGAGAAGTTGACCCTCTTCCCAGATAGATTGCTGCGGAACCTTCCCTCCTTCCCTTTGAGGCGCTGCACCAACGTCTTCAGGGGGCGCCCGGAGCGGTGCCTGGCGGGAGGTATGCCCGAGGTCTGGTTGTCGAAATAGGTGGTGATGTGGTACTGAAGCAGTTCCCATAGGTCCTCGACGATGAGCTGGGGCGCGCCAGCGTCCCGGTTCTCTCGTAGCCTCTGGTTGATCCTCAGGACGTCGACCAGCTTGTGCGTGAGGTCGTCCTCGGAGCGGTCGCCCGACTCCAGGGTGATGCTCGGTCGGACGGTGACGGGGGGCACGGGCAAGGCCATCAGCACCATCCATTCTGGACGGCAGGAGGCGGGGTCGATGCCGAGGGGCTGAAGGTCGTTGTCCGGGACGCGCTCCAATCGCTCACGGACCTCCTTGGGAGTGAGCTTGTGGCCGTCCTCGCGGAAGGTGGTGGGCTTGTCCAAGGTGATCTTCTTCTGCTCCGCCCCGCAGTGAGGGCAAACCTGCCTCGAGGAGGCGTCTTTGGCCGTGTCCTTGGAGACCAGGCGGACGTCGATGACGTCGTGGCCCATCTCTTCCATGGACTCCATCTGGTCCTTGTACTCGCGCGCCTGCTCCTCGGTGAGGAGGAGGCGGCCGCAGACCGAGCATGTCGATTGTAGCAGTTTCTTGATCTCCTTGACGTAGCCGACGTGGATGACCGGCATGGCCAGGTCGATGTGGCCGAAGTGCCCCGGGCATTCGTCGACCTTGTGCCCGCAGGTCTTGCACCTCAGGCCAGGCTCGATGACCCCTAGGTGGGGGTCCATCAGGCCCATGTCGATGGGGAATCCATCATCATCGTAGGTGTCCGCGGTGATTATCTTGGTGGCGGACATCTTGCGTATCTCGTCCGGCGAGAGGCAAGCGAACTTGATGGAACCGATCCTCTTCGAGACTCCTCGCATCATCGCAAATCCTCCAGTTGCAGGCGCATGGCGACCCCAAGCGAAAGCAGCTCGTCCAGGAGCAGCTTGAAAGCGTAGGATGTCTGCACCAGGTGCACGTTGGTGTTGTTGCCGCACACCGGGCACTTGAGCGCCCCGCGGCGGTCCAGGATGGCGATGTGCCCGCAACCTGGGTTGCCGCAGACGTACTGGAACGTGCCGTCCGATTCGTCCAGCAGGCGGTCCTTGATGACCATGGCCGCTCCGTGACCGATCAGGCAGTCGCGCTCCATCTCGCCGAACCTAAGGCCTCCTTGCCTGGACCGTCCCTCGGTCGGCTGTCTGGTGAGTATCTGCACCGGGCCTCGGGAGCGGACGTGCATCTTGCCCGAGACCATGTGGTGCAGCTTCTGGTAGTAGATCACGCCAGTGAAGATGTCGGCACGGATCATCTTGCCAGTGAGGCCATCGTACATGACCTCTTTGCCAGTGTGCATGAAGCCGTTCTTTACCAAGGATTCGCGAATGGCCTCCTCGCGCTCCCCGGAGAAGGGCGTCCCGTCGATGGAGCGCGACTCCATGGAGCCGACCTTGCCCCCGATCATCTCCAGCACGTGGGCTACGGTCATACGCGAAGGGATGGCGTGCGGGTTTATGACCAGGTCTGGCACGACGCCGTCGCAGGTGAAGGGCATGTCCTCCTGGGGGACGATCAGTCCCACCACCCCCTTCTGCCCGTGCCTGGAGGCGAACTTGTCCCCCAGCTCTGGAACGCGCTCGTCGCGCACCTTGACCTTGACCAGGCGAGAGCCGTTCTCGCTCTCGGTGAGCATGACGCTGTCCACCCAGCCCGTCTCCCCGGGCCGGCAGGTGATGGAGGTCTCCCGGCGCTTCTGCGGCGTCAGGAAGTCGGTCTCCTCCTCCAGGAAACGAGGCGGCGAGGTCTTTCCGATGAGCACGTCCCCGCCCAAGACCGCGGTCTCGGGGGAGATGAGCCCGTCCTCGCCCAGGCTGCCATAGGAAAGGTCCGCGCGGGCCCCGCGCACGTCCGGGGAGGGAATCTCGAAATGATCCTCCTGACCTCCGGGGTAGCGGCGCTCCTCGGCGCGATAGGTCCGCATGAAGCTGCTTCGACCCAGCCCTCGGTCCACCGAGGCCTTGTTCAATATGAGCGCGTCCTCCATGTTGTACCCATGGAAGGACAGGACGGCGACCACGAAGTTCTGGCCGGCCGGGCGCTCGTTGAAGGCCACGAACTTCATGGTGCTGGTCTGCACCATGGGCTTCTGTGGATAGTGCATGATGTGCCCGCGGGTGTCGGGTCGGTGCCGATAGTTGCTGGCAGCGAGCCCGAGCGACTGCTTGGCCATTCCTGACCCCATGGTGACACGCGGTGAGGAATTGTGTTCCGGGTAGGGCACGAGGCCAGAGCAGCATCCGAGGATGACCATCGGGTCCACCTCCATGTGGGTTTGATCCGGGGTGAGCAGGAACGCGGCCTTCAGGTCCGCGCCACAGTGCTTGCACTTGACGATGGCGTCGCGGTCCGGTGTCCCGGGGTTCATCCAGTCCAGGTCCGTCGGTGAGAGCGCGGTGGAGCAGCTGTTGCAGCGCTCCGGGGCAACGTAGGCCTCCACGGCGATGAAGGTGTCCTCCTCTTCCTCCGCGTCGAGCCATTCGATGACGCCCTCGTGGATCAGGTTGGACCAGTGGGACTTGCCCTCGCGGATGTCCTCCATATGCTTGCGAGTGAGGACGGTGCGCCCTCCCTTGAGGACCAGCAATGGCCTGCGCAAACGTCCCTCGTCGCAGTTGATTATGACCTCGTCCATCTCGCGGTCGTAGCGGACGTTGATCTCGTGTGACAGCAGCCCGATGCGGCGCCTCTGACGGACCTCCATCACCAGCTCCTGCGGGCGGTCGCTTATGCCCTTGAGGTCCCCGTTGACGTAGACGCGGGTCCCGACCGGCGGGCTCTTGACGTCCTTGACCCCCTGCTCCTTGAGCATGTAGGCCACGTCCTCCTCGGGGAATCCCTCGGAGACGTCGATGATGAGCGCGGCGTTCTTGACCAGCCCGCAGTTCTGTCCCTCTGGGGTCTCGTTCGGGCACAACCGGCCCCATTGGGTCGGATGCAGGTCACGGGCCTCGAAGTGGGGCTGGGACCTCGTCAGCGATGAAGTGACCCGCCTCAGGTGGGAGAGGGTGGACATGTTGGAAGTGCGATCGAGCAGCTGGGAGACGCCTGCCCTCCCGCCCACCCAGTTCCCTGTCGCCAGGGCATGCAGCAAGCGGTGGGTCATCAGATCTGGCCGGATGGCCGAGGAGATGCGCAGGTCCTTCTTGCGGGCGTACGACCTCTCCAGCTGGTACTTCAGGTCCTTCATGAGGTTGGTGAACGCGACCCGGTACAGGTCCTCCATCAGGTCGCCAGCGAGCTTCAGGCGCTTGTTGGCATAGTGATCCTTGTCGTCCTCCTTCCTCTTGCCCAAAGACAGCTCGAGGACGGAGCGAGCGATGCGCCCGAGGAAGATGGCCTTCTTCATTCGGTCCTCCTTGATATCGCCGAGGTGCGGCAGCAGGGAGCGGTCGATGATGCTCTCCACCTTCTTCTGCCGATATTCCTTGGCCTGGCCAGTGGCGAACTTCCTCTCTAGGTAGAGGATGGCGTCATCGGTGGTGAAAATCCCGTTGGGCGGGTAGAGCTTCTTGTCCTGGCACTCCTCGACGTTGGCGTAGACGATGTTGGACATGTCCTCGGTGGAGACGATGGCGTTGAATATCTCCTCGTCCGACTCCATGCCCAGGGCCTTCATGAGCGCTACCAGCGGTATCTGCCCCGAGGCGGCCGGAACGGTCACCATGAGCATCCCGTCACGCTTTTTCTCTACTAGGGTCAGAGCGCGGTGCCCTTCCTTCTGGGAGAAGACCTTCGCCACTTCCAGCCTGGTCCCGTAGCGCTCGTTGATCTCGACCATGACGCGGTTGGGCGCGAGGTCCTCGAGGGTGATGAGGACCCTCTCCGTCCCTCCGATGATGAAGTATCCGCCGGGGTCCATGGGGTCCTCGCCCTTGGAGATGAGCTTCATGCGGTACTCCTCCTCGCTCAGCTCCCTCTCCTCCTCCATGTTCTCCTTGTAGAGGGTGCAGCGCTTGGACTTGACCATGATGGGCAGGTCGCCGATGTGGACCTGCTCCGGCTCCTTCTCGATGCCGTCCTCGATGACCGTGAAGTCGATGAAAACTGGGGCTAGGTAGTTCAGGTTGCGCAGCCTGGCTTCCATGGGGGTCAGGTCATGCACATAGCCGTTGGCCTCGCGGATCTCCGGCAGTTTGATGCGGACCGTGGGCTTGGAGTGGGTGTCGGTCAGCCCGGTCTTCTCGTCGCGCTTCCGGCCCACGCGGATCTCCACGATCTTGCCGTCCGTCTTCTCCGGGTCGAGGCGGATGATGCCTCGGTCCACGTCCTCGGCGGAAACGCGCAGGTTGTCGACGATGTTCTGCATTCGGCTGTTCGGATTGTCCATGGTGGAGAGGAAGTCGTTGAAGCTGGAGATGTGATGGTTGACGATGCTTCTCTCCTTGAAATAGAGTTCTACCAAATCACGCAAAGGATTCACCCTCTAATGACCAAGCGGTACGCGATCGACATATCGGACGTGAGGGACTTGCGCACGACCTTGACCACGCGTCCCTCCTTTATTGCCGGCCGGCCGTTCTCCTGCTCAAGGGCGTCGAGTAGCCTGATGCAGGGGTCGCTCCTGCGTATCTTCGGGAGCTGGTCCTTGTTGACCTTGAGCTCCGCCAAGACCTTCTTTGCCTCCTCGTCGTTTAGCAGGTAGTGCGCTGGCACCAAATCATGACAGAATACGTTGAACTGGACGTCCTCCTCCACGAAAATCACCTCGCCCCTCGTACCGGACAGTTTTTTCTACTATGTAGTGGCCTTATAAAAATGCATCGAATGTTGGTTTTCGCGTTTGTGCGTTCCATGTATGCCCCTCACCCTTTTCCAAGGCGGGCCCGCGGGGACTTTCGGCCCCTCGGTTTTTCCGACGGCTTTCGAACCCCGGACCATCTGGTTAAAAGCCAGGTGCTCTTTCTAGGGACGCGCGCTTGCGCGAGCGTCCTACCTAGCTGAGCTACGGGCCCTTGGTAAGTGGTCTCCGGCGATGCGGATTTGCCAGAAAAGAGTACCATTATTTAAAGCTTGGTAAGCAACCTCCTGGTGAAGACCTGGTCCGCGAAAGTACCTCGCGCGCGACGAGGGATATTATCATACTCTGATAACTAAAAGCGAACCGCTTAACAAACCCTGAGGCAGTGGCCCACGACCTCTTAGGGAAAGCCCTGGCCTTGCCGAGGTGGACGCCCTTTTCCGCTCACGTATAAATATATGAAGCATAATCCTGCCTCGGCGAGCACCATGGAAAATGAAAAAATTTGCAGCTCCTGTGGGATTAGGTTGATCGGCAAGAGCACAACCTTCTTCCTCTGTCCCAACTGTGGCAAGACCGAGATCGGGCGATGCCCCAACTGCCGTGACCAGAGCGTAACCTACATCTGCGCTAAGTGCGGCTTCTCCGGACCTTAGGTGGGCAACATGGGAAAGGTCGCGGTCACTTTCACCATCCTTCCAGAGGAGACCACCTTCGACATGGAGGGCTTAAAGAACCGGATCCCGAGCGTCCTTCCCGAAGGGGTACAGCCCTACAAAGCGGAGGTCAAGCCCTTCGCCTTCGGTCTCAAGGCCTTGGAGATCGTCGTCATAATGGACGACGCCAACAACGTCATGGAAGTGCTCGAGGAGAAATTGCGCTCCATCGAGGGAATCCAGAGCGTCGAGAACACTGGCCTTACCCTGATCTGAAACGCCTTTCCTTCGACCCTTATTTGCTCTCAGCGCCTGGAATGGGCTTGATGAACCCTTTTTCCATCATCAGCTTCGTCTCACGCATGGAACGGTCGATAATGGCCTTGGCACGATCCAGGAGCTCCTGACGGGAGAACCTCTTGCGGGCCAGCCCCTGCTCTATGGCTTTCATGCCTATGGCGGCGGCCTCCCGGGGGAAAGCCTCCCAATCCGCCATGGAGGGGACGATCCGGTCCTCCCTCAGCCCCTTCTCCTCCGCTATCAGTGCCAGCTCCTTGGCTGCTGTCAGGCACATCTCATCGGTGATGTGGGACGCACGTACGTCCAACGCGCCCCGGAACACGGCTGGGAAGACCAGTGAGTTGTTGACCTGGTTGGGGAAGTCAGAACGCCCAGTGGCCACGATGCTGGCCCCCGCCTCCAATGCCTCCCAGGGCCATATCTCGGGGACGGGGTTGGCGGTGACGAACACGATCGGGTCGTCCGCCATGCACCTGACCATGTCCTTGGTGAGCACCCCCGGGCCGGGCCTGGACGCGGCAATCACCACGTCCGCATCCTCCATGGCCTCCTTGTCCCTGCCCTGCTTGCCCTCCGCGTTGGAATGTGTGGCCATGTACCATTTCTCGTGGTAGTCCTGCTCCAGGTCCTTGCGAGCGGGGCTGAGGATGCCGTGGGAGTCGGTCATGACTATCTTGCGAACGTCCACCCCCGCAGCGATGATGATCCGGGCAATGGCGATGTTCGCCGACCCGGCACCTATCATGGCCACATGGGCCTCATCCATTTTCTTGCCGACCAGCTTGAGGGCGTTGGTTAGACCCGCCAAGACGATGGTGGCGGTTCCCTGCTGGTCGTCGTGCCAGACCGGTATGTCTAGCTCACCTCGCAAACGGTCCAGGATGGTGAAGCACTTGGGCTGGGATATGTCCTCGAGGTTGACGCCCCCAAAGGAAGGCGACATCCATTTCACCGCCTGGATGATCTGCTCGGGGTCCTTGGTCCCCAGGCAGATGGGCACGGCGTCGACGCCTCCAAGATATTTGAAGAGCAAGGCCTTGCCTTCCATGACCGGGAGGCCGGCCTGAGGCCCTATGTCCCCTAAGCCCAGGACCCTCGTACCATCAGAGACCACGGCCACGGTGTTCCATTTGCTGGTGTATTCGTACACCAAGGAAGGGTCCCTGGCGATGGCCTTGCAGGGCTCGGCCACGCCTGGGGTGTACCAGATGGCGAAATCGTCCACGCTCCGGACCGGGCATTTGGCGACGGTCTCCATCTTTCCCGCGTAGAAGGAATGATAGCTTATGGCGAGGCGGGCCGGCTCGTTCGCCTTCCTCAGTCGCTCATCCTCCTCCTTCGCCATCGGAACGGCGGCTTCGGGCTTCTTCTGAGAAGTTGTGGCATTCATTCGAACACCTCTCGAACGCCGCTCATTCCTAGCCCTAAGCCGGCTATTTATAGATTGACAGACGGCGCCTGGCCATAGGCATTGAGCTGAGATACCACGGTTCACACTTGCATTCGGTCAAGACTTCGAATTGCCTCCCTCCAGATGTTCGGCGGCTTGATCCACGTCAATTATAAATTTGTTTTTTTATAATATTATAAGAATCTATTTTTTGTCCTTATCAGCGAGCCTGTTAATAGGGGTTGAGCGATGGTGAGAGATGATGGCGCGTGTGCTTATCGTGGACGGTTATATCGATGAGCCAGCCTCGCTCGGGGTCCCTCCCTACAGCTCCCCGCATGTGCGGAGCGCCGTCGGTGCCGCGCTCGATGCTGGTTCCGATGTGAAACTGCTAACCATCGACCAGATCAGAAAGCGGGTGCGGACCGAGGGCGATCTGTTAGTTATCCTTGCTGGCTGTGCGGTCCCTGGCCGCTATCTGCGTGGCATGCCTGCCTCATCGAGGGAGATAGCCTCGATCGCTTCTTGCTTCGAAGGAGAGAGGATGCTGGGCGGACCGGCGATCCTCGAAGCTGAGAAATATTCCGGCCTGTTCGAGCATGTGGCCAAACGGGATGCGGCCGCATTCACCTTCGACCTTCTGACCAAAGGGCAGGGTAAGGATCGTTGGCGAACCCTGGAGGAGTGGAACCGCTGGCTGATCAGAGGGGCGGACAGCATCACCATGCACCCAGATTTCCCGCAGCCTCTGATTGCTGAGATCGAGACCTATCGAGGATGTGTGCGCTACGCCAGTGGAGGCTGCTCCTTTTGTGTCGAACCGTTGAAGGGGAAGCCGGTGCACCGCCAGCCCAAGGACATCGTGGCCGAGGTGAGAGAACTGCACCGGCTGGGGGTGAGGAACTTCCGGTTGGGGGCCCAGACCTGCTTCATTTCCTATATGGCGCATGAGGACGGGACCGAGACGCCTCGGCCCAACCCCGAGGCCATCGAGGAGCTCTTGGAAGGCATTGACAGCCTGGGAGCAGACGTACTTCATCTAGACAATGCCAATCCAGCAGTCATCGCCTCCCATCCCCATGAGTCGCGACAGATCCTCGAAAGCATCGCTAGGCACTGCACCAGCGGGAACATCTTGGCATTGGGGATGGAGAGCGCGGACCCGGTGGTGGTTGAGGCCAACAACCTTAACGCCGCGCCTCAGCAAGTTCTCGAGTCGATCAAACTCATCAACCAAGCCGGAAGAGAAAGGGGGCCGAACGGTTTGCCCAAGCTCCTTCCTGGCCTGAACTTCATCATCGGCCTTGATGGCGAGGGCCCCAGGACCATCCAGATGAACCTCGATTTCCTGAGGAGAGTTAGGGACGAGGGGCTATGGCTGCGCCGGATAAATGTGCGACAGGTCAGCGGCATCAGGCGCAAGTTCCGCGGAAACGTCAGCCATTCGCAGTTCCTTAGGTTCAAGAACGCGGTGAGGGAGGAGATCGACAGACCGATGCTCAAGGAGATTGCCCCCATAGGTACCCGGTTGACCCGGGTCTACACCGAGCTCAGGGAGGGCAATCGGACTTACGGCAGGCAGATCGGAACCTATCCCCTCCTGGTAGGGTTCAATTACCCAATCCAGACGGGTATGTTCCTGGACTGCATGGTGGTGGAGTGGGGCTTTCGCAGCATTACCGCGGTCGAGCATCCTCTGCCCGTCAACAAGTGTCCGCTGGCGGCTCTGGAGTCCCTGCCCCAGGTGGGCAATAAACGCGCGGTCCGTATCCTCATGGGAAGACCTTACCCGGGCCTGGAATCGCTCAGGGGGCGTTTGGATGAGCCGCAGGTCGCCGACGTCATCGCCCCGTTCATAACCTTTGGTTAAGCGAGGCCTTTATTTGGCACCAGGCGTTAGCTTGTGGCGATGGAGGTCAGGGAGTTCGCTCGATACCCCTTCGTCCGAGGCGCCTCGGATTTCGTTAGGCGGTCCAAAGTGGAGCTGGAGGACCTGTTGGGCCACAGCGCCTTCTCCCAGGCGAGGATGAGGGGGAAGAAGCGGGTCCTGGATGCCATCGAGAAAGCGAGCATCGACGACAATTCCATGGTGACCGAGGAGGACCGGCTGCAAGAGGTCCTAAGCTATCCCATGGCGCGCATCCTCGTCTCCTGCGTGGGTGATGGCTTCCTGATCCGTCGGTATGCCCTGGCGGAGGCCAAGACCGCCTACGATCGCATGCAGACCGAGAAGGTCGAGACGTTGATGGAGATCGCTGAAGAGCTTGGAGTGGAGGCGATCTTGGTCGATGATGTGCCGAGCATGCACTTCACGGACTTCCTGCGCTTCACCTCGGGGCTAAGGAGCAAGGAATGGAAGCTGGTGAACACTGAGGTCAAGAGTGGCATGGTCTCACTGCCCAAGGTCAAATTCGCTCGGGTCCTGGAGCAGGCCTTGCATGACAGGATCGAGGAAGAGCTGCCCTTGCCCGTGACCAAAGCGATGCTCGGGGCGCTGAGGCCAGATGTCTCCGAGCTCAAGACGCTGGCGGAGCAGATGAAGGACCGCTACCAGGCCGAGGGCTTCGGGGAGGTGGACGTGGAGAGCTTCCCCCCCTGCATCAAGAGGCTGGTGGCAATGGCCCAGGCGGGAGAGAACATATCACATCCAGGCCGGTTCGCCCTCACCTCCTTCCTGTTCAACATCGGCCTACCCAGAGAAGAGATACTCAAGATTTTCGCCGGCTCGCCTGATTTTGATGAGGGCAAGACCCGTTATCAGATCGACCACATCACTGGTGAGATATCTGGCACGACCTACACCCCTCCCGAGTGCTCGACCATGAAGACCAACGCCGTCTGCTACAATCCCGATGATCTGTGCAGGTTGGATTGGGTGAAACATCCGTTGATCTATTACAGGGCTAGGCTGAGGAAGAAGCGAAAGGCTTCCGCTCCCCCGCAAGCAGTCAAGGAAGGCTCGAACGCCGCCGAGGGCACGAACCGCCCTGACAGTCCATGAAGGCCTGGACGAACGATGCCTACAGCCAATCTCCTATTTCAGGAACTTCCAGGTGCTGTAGGCACGCTGTATGGCCGTCAGGTTACCCACCACGGCGAACCAGAGCATCATTATTTCGAAGATGGTGACGCTGACGAAATAGAGGTCTATCCAGACGATGCCAAACAGGAACAGGACCCATTGTAGGACGCAGGCCGCGACCATGAGCACCAAGCGGTCCGCCCTGCCCAGCAGTCCAGAATAGTGCCGGCCTGCCCCCACGGCCTGCGCCTGCGTGCCCATATATGATGTCAGGAGAACCCCTATTATGGCCAGCATTCCCAGGTAGGGGTTGCACCAGGAGCTGACCGCCACCGCCCCGATCATCAGCACGTCGGCGTAGCGGTCGATGACGTGGTCAACGAAATCCCCCCTCCTGCCTGACTTCCCCGCCAAGCGGGCGATCTTCCCGTCCAGGGCATCGAGGAACCCGCTCACCAATATCGTAACAGCCGCCAACGGCAGCAATAGGCCAGTAAGGTTGTCATAGGCCAGGTAGACCTGAGCTCCGGCAACGCCGGCCAGAATGAGGGAGATGAAGGATATGGTATTGGGGTTGACCTTGATGAAGGCCCGGGCTGCTGGGTCCAAGATGAAATCGGCCCTCTTCCGCTTGGAATCTAGAACCACCCTAGAACCTCCTCGCTCCAGTCGATATGGCCGATAATATACTTCTCCCTTTCTCCGGCCAGTATCTCCTCCATCGCTTCCACGACCTCATCCACGCTCATGGTGGTGGTGTCGATCTCCAGCACCAGCCTCCCGGTCTCCGCTGCTTCAATCAGGATCACGTCCAAGGCCTCGGCCTCGACGTTCTCCCTCACCTTGCCCTCGGAGTAACCCCTGTCCGCTAGCCTAGCGGCGAGGATCGATGGACGGCAGCGCAGGATGACGATCAGATCCACGGTGAGAAGATGGGACAGGTGACCGACGAGGATGGCATCTTTCAGCCCCTTATCGTCAGAGACCGCCTTGTCCAAAGCCGCAACGTCGACCTCCCTTGTCGCCCTACGCCGGTCCATCTTGCCGAGAAGGCCCTTGTCCTTGGCCAATTGGTTGACCTCGACCACGATATGTCCGCGCCCCGCCAGCGCCTCGCCTACTGAGGTCTTCCCCGTGCCAGGGGTACCGCTGAGTGCCACCCTCACGGCCGGTCAAGAGCAAGGGGAGAACATAAAGGATTCTGATGAAAAACCTCGTAGGGTCTGGTCCATAGGACGGGTTGGCGAATCCCCGTGGACCTCATCCCCATTAGTCCGAATGGACAAGGGACACTCTCCCTATACGTATAAATAAGGTTTTTGAGCATGCTATGCTCAGATTTAAATATCATTTTAAAGAACGAAGCGTGCTGGTGGGAATCTTGCTTCGGCTTAGGAATCGCCTTTCGACCGCAATTCCTCGAAGAAAGCGAGCCGCATGAACGCGGCCTGCCTGCCATCCCTCAACCTTTGCTCGAGGTTCGCAGGCATATCCACATTGAAAGCGAAATCATATCGGACGTCCATTAGGTATAGGTTCTCCGAGGGCGCGAGGCCGAACTGGATATCCTGTCCTGCCAATGCCCTCTTGACGTCCTCGAGCTCTGCCCTGCCGGATCCGACCTCGGCCATTGCCGCCACCAACCTCCTGACCATGTTGCGGAGGAACTCCCTGGCCTCCAGGTCCAATACAATAAGATCCCCGATGGGCAGCACGCTCACGCTCCTGAGCTCCTTGATCGTGGCTCGACCGTCGGCCTTGCAGAACCGTCGGAAGTCGTGCTTGCCCTGGAACTCGCCCGCACATTCCTCCACCCTCTTCGGGTCCATGCCTTCAGCGTCGAGGAAGTATCGATACCAGCGGCCGGACGCCCGGCGAGGAGAGAAGGCTTGAGGGACCTCCGCCACCCCCAGGAAGTAGACCTTGTCGCTGGCGGAGTTCAGGGCCTTGAGGATGGAGCCTTGACGGAAGGAGGTGTCGAAGGCCACGACGTTGCCCAGGGCGCTGACTCCCCTGTCCGTCCTGCTGGCCGCTCTGAACCTGGCAGAGACCGGATCCTCGATGGCTTTGATCCTCCTCAAGCTACGGATGACCTCGTCCTCTACGGTAGGACGGTCCGACTGCCGCTGGGAGCCGAAGAAGTCCCTTCCGTCATATGCCAGCTTTACCGCTGCCCTCCAGGTCATGGCATCATCATTAAGTAGAGCACAGCCATTTAGATTTCGGCTCAGATGCCTGAATTCCGCATTATCCTGGTCAACCCCAAGAACGATGGCAATGTGGGAGCAGTGGTACGCTCGATGGGCAATTTTGGGTTCAAGGAGCTGTGCCTGGTCTCCCCCTGCGAAATCACCGAGGAGGCGTACAAGCGAGCCAAGCATGCGGGCGACATCCTCCGCAAGGCCAAGATAGTGGAGAGCCTGGACCAGGCCCTTGAAGGCTGCGACCTCGTGGTAGGGACCAGTGGCATCGTGACCGCCGGGGAGAAGCACTATGTCCGCATCCCTCTCTCCCCTCGGGAGTTCGCGGAACGCATGAAGAAGTATGATGAGCGCGCGGCCGTCCTCTTCGGCCCTGAGGATACGGGGTTGTTGCAGGAGGACCTGATGCGCTGCGACATACTGGTCAACATACCCTCGAGCGACGATTACCCGGTCCTGAACCTCTCGCACGCGGCGACCATCGTGATGTACGAGCTCTTCCAGGTCCGGCCGCGGAAGGTCAGCGGTCCTCGGCCGACGAACGAGCAGGAGCGCGAGAGGCTCTTCCTCTTCTTCGACGACCTGCTGGATGCGGTGGATTATCCGGACTTTCGCAGGGAGCGCACCAAGGTCATGTTCCGTCGCATGATGGGCAGGGCGGTGCCGACCAAATGGGAATTCCATACGATCATGGGCGTGCTGGGGGACGCGGCCAAGAAGATTAAGAGGCTAGAGTCGAGGAAGGATTAGACGGTGAATCGGGAGATGGCCAAGTCCTCCACGCAGTCATCGGCAAGCTCGGCGATTCCGGTGACCACAGCAATGAGCCTTATGGAGCCCTCGAACTTCTCGTCCATCCGGGCACCGAAGATCACCTTGGCCTCTGGATCTAGGTTGGAAGTTAGGATCTTCATCACCTTGTTCAGCCTTTTGAGTGTGAGATTGGTCCCACCGGTAACGTGAACCAGGGCACCAGTCGCTCCGCTGATGGGCACATCCAATAACGGATTGCTCAGAGCATCCTTGACCACGCCATCCGGGTCCGCGTTCTCGCCATAAAGAACAGTGGAGATGCCTCCCTGCCGGACGATGGTCTTCAAATCGGCAAAATCCAGATTGATGAGAGAGCTCTCAGTGATGGCCTCGACGGTTCCCTTGACCATCTCGGAAATGAGCTCGTCCATGATGGAGAGGGCCTGATGGAAAGGTAGA
This sequence comes from uncultured Methanomassiliicoccaceae archaeon, assembly GCA_964354665.1. Taxonomy (GTDB): domain Archaea; phylum Thermoplasmatota; class Thermoplasmata; order Methanomassiliicoccales; family UBA472; genus JAJRAN01. Next base: position 20,195 of record CAYHAO010000023.1, read on the forward strand.
TTGGAGACCATGTCCAGCAGGCGGTTGTTGTCGAGGACGAGACAAGTATCGGATGCGCTGCGCAGCGAGCGCAGGCCGCGGATGGCGACCCGATTGCGCGAGCCCTCCATCTCGAAGGGGGTGGTGGCGATGGACACCACCAGGGAGCCACACCTCCTAGCCACATCCGCGACCACTGGGGCAGCGCCTGTACCAGTGCCGCCTCCCATTCCCACAGTCACGAAGGTTAGGGTCGCCCCTTGTAGTAGCTTGCTGATCTCGGGGACAGCGTTCTCGGCGCAGAGGCGGCCAACCTCGGGGTCGCTCCCGGCGCCATTCCCGTTGGTGATGCCCTGGCCAATCAGCAGGCGACGATGCGCCTTCACCTTTGCCAGTTGAGGACGGTCGGTGTTGATGGCGATGGTTTCCACTGAGCTGAGCCCTAACTCGTTCATCCGGCTGACGGAGTTGCATCCTCCGCCGCCGCAGCCGACGATGACAATCTTTGGCTTACCTACGCTAGCCAGGTCGTCGTCGGTGACGTATTCCCATCCCACTTGAACACCCCATCACGCGTTCAAGATACCTTACTTCATTTCCTCCATAGCACGGTTCAGGCGTTTGCGGACATACTCCCGGACCGCGTTACGTATCGCATCATCAATCGATACCGAATCCCCTTCTTGGACCAAGGCTTCCAGCTCCACCACGTTACCCTTGGGGAGCTCGACGGTGATCCTTTCTATGTACTCAGGGGTGAAGTGCTTCTCCACGAAGGAGTCCAGGGCTGCCCTTATGGCATCGGAGATGGTGGGGAACTTGCCCTTGTCCACCAGCTCCTGGAGGGCAGTCAGTTTGTCCGCTGGAATCCTTACCGTGATGCGTTCGGTATCGCCCATGACACAACTCCGCGCGCGCACGTCCGACCATTGTCGGACGATTTCTCAGTATTCACCTCATGGTTATATAAAGATTGGGAGCGGGGATGGTGCGTGACGGGGCCTATTGGAGTCGGTGCTTTAATGCTCATCCCTTAAGGCCCCGTCCCCTCTCTAATCGCAGCGTGTGGGCTCGTGCGCAACTTAGGTGCGAGCAGAAGGTAGGCGTAGGCTATCGCGGAGAATCCCAGGACGATCCCTGCGACTTCCCAGGTGGTGGCGATGGAATAACCAGATATAACTAGACTTGCCTCGAATATGTCCAGCCCCTTTTCCAGGACGAAGAGGATGAGGATTGGGAATACAAGACCGACGATGAACCAATGGAAGGTCTGATTGATGATGTACACACGCAAGGGGCTGGGCATTCCCTGCTCCATCGGCGGTCAGATTTGAACCGGCGCTGCAACATATAATAGCGCTCTTCCGAGAAGGCCGGGAGCATATAAATGTATATAAACCCCTATTTAAATACGAGCCGAAGGTGACCTAAATGGCCAAGATAAAGATCGAGAATGTCGTGGCCTCCACCTCCCTAGGTGAGGAGCTTGACCTGCAGTCGATCGCCCTTGCGCTCGACGGCGCGGAGTACGAGCCGGAGCAGTTCCCCGGGCTCATATACAGACTCAAGGAACCAAAGACCGCGACCCTGCTTTTCCGTTCTGGGAAGGTCGTGTGCACTGGAGCCAAGTCCTTGGAGAACGTCAAGGTGGCCATAAACAAGGTCGTCAAGCAGATCGAGAAGGCGGGCATCAAGATCAAGTTGGAGCCGAAGATCGAGGTGCAGAACATCGTCGCTTCCTCCGATCTCGGCCAGGAGATCAATCTCAACGCCATCGCCATCTCCTTGGGCCTGGAGCGCGTGGAATACGAGCCGGAGCAATTCCCGGGGCTGGTATACCGCATCGATGAGCCCAAGGTCGTGGTGCTGCTGTTCGGATCTGGCAAGCTGGTGTGCACCGGTGCCCGCAAGCCCCAGGACGTCGAGGCGGCGGTCAGCAAGATCACTGAGGAGCTCAAGGCCGCCGGACTGCTCCGCTGATGCGCCTTCCCATACTCGACAATCACGTCCACCTCCACCCTAGGGGCCGCCACGTTGAGGCGGCAAGGGACTTCGCCAAGGCCGGTGGGACGCATCTGATTCTGAGCCATCTTCCCTACGAGATGGTTCCAGTCACCGAGGCTGGGCACTTCGCCAAATCGTACGAGATAACCCTCGGCCTCGCCGAATCGGTCAGGAAAGAAGTGGGCATCGGGGTCGATGTCACAATCGGCCCATACCCAGTGCTACTAATCGGTTTGGCAGAGAGGCATGGGATGAGCAAAGCAGTGGAGATCATGAGGGTGGGAATGGAGGCGGCCCAGGAGCTCGTGCTCCGAGGTAAGGCAATCGGCATCGGCGAGATCGGTCGCCCCCATTTCCCCGTCCCCGAGGAAATCTGGAACGCCTCGAACGATATCATGTCCTATGGCATGAGCCTGGCCAAGGAGGCGGGATGCCCCGTGGTGCTGCACACGGAGAGCGCTACCCCCGATAGCATGAAGGAGATCGCGCTCATGGCGGACCGGGTCGGCCTCCCTCGGCACAAGGTGGTCAAGCACTACTGCCCACCCTTGGTAACGGACGAGGAGAGCTCGGGCCTTTTCCCATCGGTCCTGGCGAGCAGGACGGCGATCGGGGAGGCACTTACAAAGGGAACGCGGTTCCTGATGGAGACGGATTATCTCGATGATATGAGGCGGCCGGGCGCGGTCATGGCCATAACCACGGTCCCGAAGCGCACCAAGGCCTTGCTGCAATCGGGCGGAATGAACGAGGACCAGGCACATCGAATCCACTTCGAGAACCCGAAGAAGGTTTACGGTATCGAGGTAAGGTACTGAGCTCAGCCCCTAATCCAGAACTTGGGGAACTCGTCCTTGCATTCCCCCCAGTTCACATCGACCTTCTCGATCCGAGCCTTTGGATGCTCCTCCCTCAGCCTCCGGACCACTTCCTCGATGCCATGCTTCTCCCCTTCGAAGCACGCCTGCACCGAGCCATCAGAAAGGTTCTTCACCCAGCCAGTCACGCGCTCCTGGTTCGCGAACCTCCTGGTATAGTCGCGGAAGTGCACTCCCTGGACGATTCCAGTGAACCTTACCTCCGCCCGGACCTTCATGGAGTGCATGATGAGTTCGGACGATTTATGTACCTTGCTTCAATGGCCGGTTTTGGCAGACGTGCCGTCTGACATTTTAAAAAGACTTATATACTGTTATACCCAATTTATCCCTGACCAGAGGGGATGCGCTGGTTGGGGCCATATCGGCTCGGGGATGGATGGGATCATGAAATCACTAGTGGAAGAAGCGCTGGCCAGATCAGGCGGATTGGGGGCTCCGTCGGCCCCAGCCTACGCGCCGCCACCGGCCGTTGAAACGACAGGGGACACGGCGGACGCCGAGCTCCTGGACATACTGCAGAAATTGAAGACCAATGTCAAGATCATCGGCTGCGGGGGCGGGGGATGCAATACCATTGCCCGCATATGCCAGGAAGGTATAATCGGCGCGGAGCTATTCGCCACCAACACCGACGCACAGCACTTGCTTTCCATCAGAGTGCCTCACAAGATCCTGCTAGGACGACGAAGCACGCGAGGACTAGGAGCGGGTGCGCTTCCACAGGTGGGAGAGAGCGCGGCCAGGGAGGCCGAGGATGAATTGAAGAAGGTTCTGTCCGACGCGCACCTGGTCTTCGTAACCGCGGGCATGGGAGGCGGCACTGGAACTGGAGCCTCCGCGGTCGTGGCCCAACTGGCCAAGGAGGCGGGCGCTTTGGCCGTCGCCGTGGTCACCACGCCCTTCAAAGGCGAGGGCAAAGCCCGCATGGAGAACGCGGAATGGGGCCTGGAGCGCCTGAGGAACGTGGCCGACACCGTCATCGTCATACCGAACGACAGATTGCTCGAGCTGGCACCGAGGCTGCCTTTGAACTCGGCCTTCAAGGTGGCGGACGAGGTCCTTATGCGGGC
>CAYHAO010000024.1:0-23707 GCA_964354665.1 uncultured Methanomassiliicoccaceae archaeon
CGAGACTTACCAAGCTCTTCCCATATCTGCACGAAGCGGTCCACGGTATCGCACTCAAGGCTCTCCCTCAGGGCAATGAGAAGGTCAGCGGTAGCATCGGCGTCCTTTATTGTGTACCATGATTCCTTCTCCTTCTTCTCCACGCCGAGTATCTCACGCCGGACCAAACGTCCCAAATGATAGGATAGCGTGGATTTGGCGCAGCTCATCTCCCGCAGGAGCTGATTGAAGGTTGAGGGGCCATTGATCAATAGGAATATCAGAATCTTCCGCGGAGCGGGCTGCATGAGCACGGAGATGGTCTTGCGGTCGCGGAGGTGGAAGCGGTCCGCGGGGAAATAACGCTTGCGATAGCCATCGCTTTGGGTCCTCAGGATCTGCCTCCGTTCCATGTAATCTAGATGGTATGAGAGGACGCCCGTCTGCAGACCGAGCTCGCGCTCCATTTCCCGGAGGTAGGCACCAGGATGCTTGGAAACGTATCGGTAGATCTTGCGTCGATTCTCCAGGTTGAGGGCTTCGTCCATCACCTTTCATCTCTTCAGTATGGAGAGGTAGAGCAGAACCAGGACCACCAGCTCAAGCAGTACCAGCCAAGCGCTCATCTCGAACTCGGCCCAGCCAAGGAAGCTGGAAAGCAGCACGAGCCAGGAGATTATGGCCATGACCAGGAACGCTGATGTCACCATGATCATGCGAAGGTCCTTCGTTCTCCGCGCGGCGGCCAAGGAGACGATTAAAAGGATCAAGGAGAAGCCAGCAAAACAGGCGCGCAGGAACAGGTCAAGGGCGGTCGGGTTCACGATGGATGATTCCCCCTTATCGCTCTTAAAGGATGCCTTTCTCGTTTGGCCTATAAGCAGAGGATCATAGGGACGCCCTGCGGTTCGATGTTTGAACCAATCGGTTCGAGGCTTGCACCATAAAGCGCATCTATCCGCTCTATCGGTAGCAGTTCGAGGGACGTAACTCATGATCAAAGGTATCTCCATCAAGCTGCTCGCAATCGCATTCGCCATCTGCCTTCTCTCCTTCGCGCCATCGGCGGTCCTGGCCCAAGGGAACGGTCAGAACGGATCGGATAATGGAGGGCAAGGAAATGGCAATGGGTCGGACCACGGCCCGCAATGGAAGGACGCGTCCGGCTCCGATGACGGTAACAATGGGAAGGGCAACGACCATGACGGCCAGGAAGGTGTTGAAGAGGGATATCGCAAGCACTTCTTCGGCCATTTCAATCTGACGGATGGGGTCGCAGATGGTAAGTTCATCACGTTCGCCTTCGACGAAAGCTCGGGCGATGTGAGCGACTACGCTCTAAGAAACAACTCGGGCGAGGTCACCTTCTTCGACTCCATCCAAATTATTGGTTTCGCGCCCTCGGACGTAAGCTTACATGGCTCGGTCATGCTTGTCCGGAACGCCTCGGTACAGGCCATAATCCACGACAACCCGACCGGCATGTTCCACGTCGTGTCCAACGAGACGAACACCACCGTCTCCTTCCTTTTAGCCTCGGGCATGAACGCCCTGCCTCTGTCCCCTGAGGTGGAGGAGGAGCAAGAGCAGGAGCGCGAGCGCAACGAAACGGTCATTGAGGACGATGAGAACGAAACCCTCGAGAATGCCATGGTGTCCGAGGACGTGGACCATCACCTGGCGGTGGCCGTAGCCATCATCGGCAATGGAGCCTATGGGGTGATCGCCACGGACGATGGCAACATAACCATCGATGCCACGAGCCATGGCACCTACGTCAACGTGACCATCTCCTACGATCATGCCATGTTCCGGGCCAAGCCGGTGTTCTCGCATCACCACATGAACGAGGACGCTATCCTCCAGGCCATTTCCGAGGGTCGCGTGGCTGGTGAGCTCTCCCTGGTGCTTAGGGACGGCGTGACCAGCTATGACACCATGGAGTACCGCGACCAGTTCCGCATACAACTCTTGAGCGCGGAGCGCGATCGCATCCAGCTCCGGGTAGAGGACCAGGAGCACCGGGGCAAGGTGGTCATACTCAACATCGACAAGGGAACGTTCGATAGCCAGAAAGGAGAACTGAGGCTTGAGCTCGATGGTGCAACCATCAAGGCCACGACGAACCCGTTGGAGGTCCTGTACGCCGATGGCTCGGCACCTTCGGATGCCATCTATTGCGTGATCGAGTCCGATGGCGTGAGCCAGTTCCTCGTATACGTGCCGAGCTTCTCCGTGCACCAGCTGAGCTTGAGCAGCTTAGGGCCGATGGATGCATTGCTCAGCCTGATGGGCATCGTTGCGATCGTGGGGGCTTTGGCCCTTGTCGCGGTCGCTGGATTCCTTATGCTCAAGCGCAAACGCTGATCATTCCCCCCATGGGCGGTCCCCCCCGCCCCCTTTTTTCTTAATCGATGAAAAGTAGAAATAACGCCGCTACGAATCCAGTGCGAATGCCCCAGAGCGACGCCCAGACGCTCGTAGCGAAGATACTAAGTCCGGAGAGGCGCACCTATCTCATCATCCTGATCTGGGCTTTGTTCTACGGAGCCTTGATCGCCGTCGACGTCCTCTGGGCTAGGGGCGTAATAGATTCCACTGTCGGCCCGGTGACGGACATCTCCTATTACCGCTACCGCACCCAGGGCATCCTCGATGGGCAATGGCTCTATCGGGACATCCCTTGCGAGAGCCCCCCGCTCATCGTCTATCTAATGATCCCTGCACAGCTGGCAAATGGCGGGAACCTCGCCTATCAGGTGTGGTTCTGCATTTTCATCCTGCTGACCGCGCTGACATTGTACTGGGGATTGAAACGCTTCGACGACAGGCGGGCCTTCTTCACGGCCATAATGTTCCTCTTCATTCCCGTGGGCACGGTGGAGACGGTATTGGGCATCCAGGACGATGCCATCATGGTCTGGATATTCGTGCTCTCCATCGTCCTGGCTGCGATGAGCAAGTGGAGGGAGAGCGTGCTGGTCATGGCCATCGGCGCCTGGACCAAGGTCGTCAACGCATTCCTGTACCCCTTCATCTGGCACGAGGTCAGGGAGAGGCGCGAGAGACTGATACATCTGGGCATCATCGCCGCGGTGAGCCTCTTCGTGGCGCTTCCCTACCTGATCGTGTGCCCGATCGACTTCCTCAAGTTCCCCTTGTACTACTTCCTCAGCTCCAGCCCTGACGTCGGCCCAACTGGAGGAACGAGCATCTGGGACTTCCTAAATATGGGAGGGATAGAGCTGCCTGGCTGGTTCTTCCTCATCCTCACGATCTCGACGATGGTCGGCGCCTATCTCTACGCCTTCCGCAAGAGAATGACCCTTCTAGAGGGGATGCTGGTGGTGCTCACCGCCTTCGTCATCGTGTACTCGCGTTCGGCTGCCGGCTACTTCATGCTCCCGATAGCTCTCCTGCTCATCTGGGGCGCCGAGGACCGGTGGATCTCGCTCAGATGCATGTTCCTCTACTTCCCTTTGATCGCCAGCGCGTTCTTTAGCCAGAACACGCCTTCAGGCGTTCCTTACTTGGATGTTGCTTGGGGTTGGATCGCTGGCGCGCTATTGCAGCTCATCGTCCTCATCATCATCTTCGACGCCACGCGCGTGGCCCTGCACAAGAAGAACTTCGTCGACCGGGCCATTGCCAAGCAGAGGGCCGGGGGAGGAGAAAGTTGAGGATCCTGATCGTCTCCAAGTTCTATCCCCCGGTGATCGGGGGCGTCGAGATCACCGTCAAGGAGCTCTGCGAGCAGTACGCCAAGCAAGGCCACGAGGTCACGGCTGCGGTGATGACCAAGGGGGCGTTCGAGGAGGAGACGATCAACGGTGTCAGGGTGCTCCGCTTCCCCTTGGACCGCTTGCTCCGGGGCGGGTTCAACCGGGGTGTGGCGTCGTTCATGAGGAGGGAGCTCGATGCTCACCACTACGACATAGTACACATCCATAACTTCCACATCCTGCTGTCCTTCCAGTCGGCGTTGATGTGCGTTCTCCGCTCCATGCCCTATGTCTTCAGCCCCCATTACCATGGAAAAGGGCACACCTTCGCCCGAGACGCGCTGTTCCAGATATACAAGAGGATTGGCGCGATAGGGTTGCGCAGAGCGGACGCCATAACCTGCGCGTCCGAGCACGAGAGGGGGAAGCTGCTGGCCGACTTTCCTGACCTGAAGGAGAAGGCGGTGGTCATATCCCCTGGCATAGCCCCGAGGAGGAGGGTCAACAGGGCCAGGGACCCAGGCTCGCTGCTCTACGTGGGAAGGCTGATGCGTTACAAGGGGCTTGATCACGTGCTTCGGGCGATGAGGGCCCTGCAGGAAAGCAATAGGAGGGTGCGCCTGCGGGTGGTGGGGGCCGGTCCCGATGAAGGAGAGCTGCGCGAGCTCGTCTCCGAGCTGGAGCTGGATGACCAGGTCGAGTTCCTGGGAGAGGTGGGAGAGGATGCCCTTGCCGAAGAGTACGCCAGGGCCTCCTGCCTCCTGCTGCTCTCCTCAGCGGAGGCCTACGGCCTGGTGGTGGCCGAGGCATTGGCCAGCGGAGCGCCCTGCATCGTGGCCAAGGCGGCGGCGCTGACCGAGTTCACCTTGGAGCCAGGGTGCCTAGGGGTGGACTATCCTCCTAAGCCGGAGGAGGTCGCGGACATGATCGCCCGCGTGCTCGACGAAGGACCGGGGCTAAAGGTCGGTCCTTTCAGCCAGAAGATATCCTATTGGCCAGAGGTGGCTTCGCGTTATCTGGAGCTCTATGAGCGCGTCCTAAAGTCCCGCCGATCATCCTAGTGCCTTGCCCAGGCGGAAGGAGAGCTCCTTGAGGACGGAGTAGGTCAGGTACCGGTTCCTCGCCGCTCTTCTCATGAGCATGAATGCGGACTCAGGGGCGCTCGCCTCCTCCTCAAGGCCTAGGGCTTTTAGGCCCCTTGCGCTCTTCCCTTGGCGGTAGGCATGGCGCATCATGTCCCGCCAGCTCCTCTCCTCCATGTGCATGACGCCTCGAGGAAGGAAACCGACCTTCCTCGAGATGCCCTGCGCCTTGGCGAAGAGGACGCGGTCGTCGAAGGCGAACACCTTGCCCAGCATGTCCTGGGGCAATCTTGAGAAGGCGGCCTCCAGCACGCCTCGGCGGTATAGGCGAGGATAGCAGTGCGGGGGAAGCTCGCCTTGCTTGCCAGATCGCTGCAGGGCGGCCTTCTGCCTGGCGATGGACCGCTGCAGGAGGCCTGTCGGTCGATAGGACGACTCCTCCAGAGCCAGCATGTCCAATCCCTCCATGGCCGACACGGCCCTCTCCAACGAATCGGAAAACAAGACCTGGTCCGCGTCCAGCAGTAGAATGATCTCCCCCCTGCTCCTCACAAAGCCTTCGCGCCTGGCACCAAGGGGCCGGCCAGGATAGTCCACGATGGCTGCGCCCGCCGCCAAAGCGGCCTCCCTCGTCCCATCCTTGGAGTCAGAATCGACGACGATGAGCTCGGCGCCCTTCAGGCTCTGAGATGAGATGGAGCCAAGGCAGACAGGGATGGTCTGGCCCTCATTGAGGGTGGGGATGATGATCGAGATTGGGATCGAGCTCTGCGGCACACACCTTGTATCTGAGGCCAGGGTCTTAATCCCTACTGCTTTTTGCCACCTAGCTCGGTGCGGACGTACTTCCACATCTTCCTCAAGCTGAAGAGGTCCATCAGGAAATCGATGTCCGCCCGCGTTAGTTCCTTGACGAAGTAGAGCATGCCCTCGAAGGTGAGGTAGGCCAATATGACATAGAGCGCCACCCCGAAGATCTCGTGGCCCGCCCCGAATATCTCGTGCAACGGAAATATAATGGAAATGATGGCCAGGACCATGCCTGTCGTGATCGCGGCCAGGGCATGCAGGAGCATGCGTGGGTTAGGCGTGGTCCTGGTCAGCTTCCAGACCGCGAACCTGATGACGATGGTGGTCAGCACTGCGGTGATGGCTGCCGCCACCGCCGCTCCGACGAAGGACATGTTGCCCGCCGGGTGACCGAATATCTCGGGCGGTATGAGATATAGCATCAGCCCGAGGAAGACAGCGAAATCCAGGAAGGCGATCTTGGCCGATAGCTTGGGCTTGTTGAGCCCTAGGATCTGAGAGAGGTAGACCTGGTTCAGCACCACGAACAGGGTTGCCATGGACAGATACCTCAATGGCTCGCCCGCCGAGGAGAACGTGGGGCCGAAGAAGAAGATGCAGATCTCCATCGGGAAGAGGACAAGTACTATGATGATGGGCACAATGAGTATGGAGATGTACTTCTCCACCTCCTTGGAAACTCTTCTGACCTCCACATAGTTGCCTCGGGAGCAGGAGGAGGAGAAGGCGGGGAAGGCATTGAGGGAAACGGCGAGGCCCACCGCGCCCAGTGCGCATAGGAGGTATTTCGCGGACGCATAGTAGGCGACGCCGGTCGTGTCCCCGATGGCGCCGATGAGAAGCTTATCGATATTGTTAGATACCGTCTCGAGGACGGCGATCGGGGCCATGGGCACGGCGAAGGCCAGATAGGAACGATAGAGCGTGGGCTTCTTCCAGGGGATGCGCTCGCGCCTCAGCATGTAGAGGCCGAATATCAGGACCAGGCTGCTCCCCACGATGTACGCCATCGCCAGCTGGTAGATGCTGCCCTGCGAGAGGGCGATTATCGCAATAAGCGGTATGCGCACCATCGGGTCCAGGAGATTGACGAGATAGGCCTTGGACATCTCCGTCCTGGCATTGAAGGTCAGAATGGCGATGCTCACCAATTCGTACATCACCTGATAGAGGAGGAAGATCTCGATCAGCGACTTTTCCTCTGGGCTCAGATAGTTACCAAGAGCCTCGGTCCAGACGAATACGCTCGCCAACACGATGGCGGCCATGGAGAAGGTGAGGACCAGCTTGAGGACGACGAAGGTGGACACGCAATCACTCAAATCCTTGCCCTCGGACACGCGCTTGATGTGCGCGCCATTGAAACCCAGATTCGCCAGGCAGGCGAATATGGCCACGAAGGAGAGTGTGTACGTTATGGTCCCATACACCTCCGGCGGATAGAGCCGGGTGAGGAAGAGCATCCCTACTAGCTGGAATATGAGAGTGACCGCCAAGGTGGAGAACACGAATAAGGACTTTCGCCCAATCATGGTCCCGCCTGCAAGAATTTCTGCCGTAATTAATACCTCTGACCCCCAGGTAGATGAAGATTTGTTAGATGGCGAAAAGAGGGTAAATATCTACGAGGCTATACGGTGCTTGGATGACCGAGACCAAGTCCCTTATCCGGAGCAAGGCGCCCCTGCGCATCTCCTTCGCTGGTGGTGGCACGGACGTACCTCCCTACAGCGATGAGCGAGGGGGCATGGTGCTCTCGGCCACCATCGACATGCACGCCTACTGCACCATCGCCCCGCGCCAGGACCGGGGCATGCGCATCCGGTCCCTGGACTTCGCCAAGGACGAGAGCTGGTCGGCGAATGGGTCCATGTTTAGCTACGATGGCAACCTGGACCTGATCAAGGCCGTGCTCAATCACTTCGAGGTCAAACAGGGCTTCGATATGTTCCTGCATTGCGACGCGCCCCCCGGGTCCGGGTTGGGTGGTTCCTCGACGGTGATGGTCTCGCTGATCGGGGCGGTGTCGGAGTGGCTCTCCGTGCCCATGTCCCAATATGAAGTGGCCAAGCTCGCCTACGTCCTGGAGAGGGAGGAGCTAGGTTTCCCTGGCGGGAAGCAGGACCATTACTCCGCCACCTTCGGCGGCTTCAATCTCATGGAGTTCAGGAAGGAGGACACGCTGGTGACGCCTCTCCGCATCAAGGCGGACGTGCTCAACGAGCTCCACTACCACCTTCTCCTTTGCTATACTGGCAAGACGCGCGATTCTGGGGATATAATCGAATCGCAGAGGTCGGGGGTTAGGGAGGGGCAGAGACAGGTCATCGAGGCCCTGGACAACGCCAAGAGGCTGGCCCTGGAGACCAAGGACGCCCTGATGCGGGGCGAGATCCGCAGGATCGGCGAGCTGTTGCACGAGTCCTGGGAGCAGAAGAAGAGGTTCACCAGCCACATAACAAATCCCCACATCGACAAGATTTACACCACAGCCAGGGAGAACGGCGCCATCGGCGGCAAGATCTCGGGGGCGGGGGGTGGAGGATACATGTTCTTCATCTGCGAGTATGAGAAGAAGCACCTGGTGGCCAACAGCCTGGCGACGCTGGGCGTTTCAGTGCAGAACTTCTCCTTCGACAAGAACGGCCTGCAGACCTGGAGATACAAGGCATGAGCGAGCTAGTGCGCAGGGAGCTGAGGGAGAGCGCGTCGGTCATCGAGTCCGTCGATGCCAGCCAGGTGCTGAGGGTGGCCGAGGCATTGATCAAGGTCTTCAAAGCGAAGCGCAAGGTCGTCCTCTTCGGCAACGGAGGGAGCGCGGCGGACGCCCAGCACATCGCCGCCGAGTTCTCCGGGCGCTACCTGATGGAGCGGGCGCCGCTCAACGCCATGGCTCTGACCAACCTCTCCAGCATAACCGCCATCGGCAACGATTACTCCTACGAGACCGTCTTCGAGAGGCAGGTGGAAGGCCATGTCCGGGAGGGCGACGCCGTCGTCGGCATATCCACCTCGGGCAACTCCAAGAACGTGCTCCGGGCCGTGGCCAAGGCCAAGGAGCTCGGTGCCGTCACCATCGGCTTCTCCGGAGCCTCTGGCAAGCTAAGGGAGGTAGTGGACGTCCCCCTGGTGATCGCCTCTAAGAGCACCCCTCGGATCCAGGAAGGGTACATGGCCGCCGCTCACATCATCTGCGGGCTGGTGGAGAAGGGGGTTTTCGGCCGCAGGGCCGTCTTCATCGATCGCGATGACACCATCGCCAAGGACGTCCCCTATTGCCCGTCGCCCGAGCAGCTGGTGCTCTTCGATGGGGTCGGCAGGTCAATACGGCGCCTGAACGAGGCGGGCTTCCTGGTCATCGTGGTAACGAACCAGTCCGGGGTTGGTAGGGGGTTCTTCACCGAATCCAAGCTGTCAGAGATCCATGACAAGATGCGGGAGGACCTGGCGAAGGATGGGGCCAGGCTCGATGCCGTCTACTTCTGCCCGCACCTGCCTGAGGAGGGGTGCGAGTGCCGCAAGCCCAACATCGGCATGGTCCTCCAGGCATTGGAGGATTTCGACATCGACCTATCATCATCCTACGTGGTAGGGGACAGCAAGAGGGAGATGGAGCTTGCCCAGAGAATCAGCGCCAAGGGGATTCAGGTTACCCAAGGCTTAGATTTCAACCGGGCGGTGGACCTGATCCTGAAAGAGGGATAGGCTCACACCTTGCCCAGATCCTTGGTGGATGACACCTGTTGCCATACCGCCTTGTCCCCCTTGTCCAATGCCACGTATAAGGTGGCGTAGGCCCGGGCATAGGCCTCGAACGCCATTGCCGCCGTCGCCTTGCCCAGGCTTCCTCGGTTGTCCTTTAGGAAAGAGGCATAGGCTTGGAAGAGAAGGCGCGAGTCCCAGGTCGGGACCTGGTATTGGTAGAGCCGCTTCATGTACTTCTCGCCGATGTTGACGCGGGTGCGCTGCTTTACGAAGTCCCTTAGTTCCTCTGGCCCTTTGTTGTGGACGATCGCCTGGGGCACATAGACTGTGCTCAATCCCTTCTTCTCCAGCTCCAAACGGATGATATCCTCGTCAGATTGCGTGCTGGTGGGGAGCCTTTTGTCCAGGCGGCGGAATGCCATCAGCTCCCCCACCTTGGGGTATATCATTGCCACGCGATGGTGCATGTCCCAGAGCATGTTGACCGCAAATCCCACCACGGTGTCCTTGCCGTTCACCGGGACCGGGTGCCCTCCGGTGACCCCGACCTCCTCGTCCTTGAAAGGCTCGACGAGCGCCTGCAGGGACCCGAGCTCCAAACGGTTATCGGCGTTGGCCAGGACCAGGATATCACCTTTCGCCATCGAGATGAACAGGTTTATGGCCGAGTTCTTCCCTTCGCGCCTCTCCTGCCTTATAAGCTTCACCCGCCGGTCCTTCGCCTCGAATTTCCTTACCACCTCGTCCGTCTCGTCCGTGCTCCCACTGGAGACGGCGATGATCTCGAGGAGGTCGAAGCCTTTCAGTTCTTGTTGGACAAGAGAATCTAAGCAAGCACTGATGTTCCTGCCCTCGTTGTAGGCACAAACGCCGACGGACACGGTGGTCATTATCACAGTCCTCATCCGCTCGACGTTATTTTAAGATAGCATCCGACGCCTGCGTGACCGTTATCTTAGCTAAATTCAATATCTGACCGGAGTTGTCTTTTTTATTTACATTCGCTTATTAAATAGTAAGTGATTTATACTCCTTCGCCTTTCTTTCGTAAGGCAATGGGAAAGGTTCAGGGAGAGGTAGACTATGGTCTTTTCACCATCGTGATTCCCACGTTGAACGAGGTAGGCAACGTTAGGAACATGGTCGAGGAGCTCTTCCGCCTATATCCTGGCGTGAAGATCACCATCGTCGATGATGGGTCCAAGGACGGGACCGTTGAGTCGGTTCTCATGATGCAGCACAACCGCCTGGGCCTCAATCTGATCCAAAGGAATCCCAATGACCGAGGTCTTACTGGGTCCGTGGTTGACGGCATCAAGTCCGTTAAAACCAAGGTTTTCGTGGTCATGGATTGCGACTTCCAACATCCGCCGGCCAAGGTCGAGGACCTGATGGCCGAGGTCCAGCAGGGAGCGGAGTTGGTCGTGGCGGTGCGCGAGGGAATGGAGCCGCTAAGCTTCTCTCGGAGGATGGGGTCAAGTGGCGCGCACCGGCTCGCCTCAACCTACCTGTGGTTCAGAAGGAAGCCGACCACCAAGGACACGATGAGCGGGTTCTTCGCCATGAGGACGGAGCTGGCGAAGGAGATCATCGAAGGAAATGAGGAGAGGTTCGAGAAGAGGGGATTCAAGGTACTGTTCGATCTGCTCAGGTACGCGCCTCGTGACACGACCGCTAAAGAATCCTCCTACAAGTTCGGGGACCGGGCAAGCGGGCAGTCCAAGCTTAGCTCGGACGTCGTTCTATCGGTCCTCAGGCAGTGTGGGCTCGGAGGGAAGGTCGCTAGCGGGACCCTTCATTTCTTCCTCATCAACAAGGCTGGCAGGGCCGTGGGCTTCATAATCCTTGTAGCTATCTTCGCAATCGTCATTTCTTTCGCTGCTTGAACAGATTTATCGTATCTTTTCTTCGATTTATTATATATTAACTGAGCTTGACTGTGCTTAATCGCGAAGTAGAATCGAAATCCTTTTCTACCAAGCCGTCTAAATAGAAGGACGATGACGACCAAGCAGTTCGAGGTTTCTATACTGGACAAGCCTGGCGAGGTCGCCAGGCTTGCAGAGGTTTTGGCCAAGAACGCTGTGAACATACGTGGGATCTCCACGGACATAGGAAAGAGCTTGCCGGTAATTCACGTCATTACGGACGACGAGGCAAGCGCTCGTCGAGTATTGAAGGCGAGCGGGTTCGACTTCGTCGAGCGGGACGTTCTGGTGATCTCCATGTCAGACAAGCCAGGTGAGCTTGCCAAGATAACCAAGAAGCTGGCCAAGGCGGGAATTAACATCGAGAGCATGTTCATCCTGGGACCGAAGGCCTCCGAGGTGCAGGTCGCCGTCGGCGTCGATCAGAGGGACCGAGCGCAGAACATGCTCATGAAATGAGGCCTAGGCCTCCTTCTTCCTTTTTCCATTGCTTTCCTGGAGTGATACCAGTACTATGGCGGAAACGATGAGGATGCCACCGACGGCGGTCAGAATGCCCGGGACCTCACCCAGGATCAAGTAAGCGAAGATCATGGCGAAGACTATCTCCAGCAATAGTATGATGGAGGAGTCCGTTGCCCCCTTCCCCCTAAGGCCGGCGATGTAGAGCATGAACGCCCCGCCGGTGCATATTAGCGCTACATACATGGCTGCCATCAAGCCGTTGGTGGGGAGGGCGTAGCTCTCGGTGAATATCAGGGCGATGGGTATGCTGGCGATCAAGGTGGTCACGACGACCGAGCTGGTCATCATCAGCACGTCCGGATGCTTGTTGATCGCCATCTTCTGGTATACGATGTAGAAGGCCCAGACGATGCCCGCCGCCAGGACCAGTAGGTTGCCGGTCAGGCTGCCATCGGTCATCTTTCCCAGGTCCCCGCCGGTGGATACGATGAAGACCCCGAGAAGGCCGATGAGCAGCCCCAGGATGGTGAACTTGGTGATGGACTCCTTCAGGATGAGAGCGGCCAGGATGGCGACGAACACCACGTTGATGTCCACCAATAGCACGGCGTTGGTGGCGGTGGTACTGGTCATACCTTCGTTTTGCAGGAAGAGACCGACGGCGTTCAACAGGCCAATGAGCCAGAGGATCTTGTCCTTGAAGATGGACAGGTCGAAGTCCGTGAAGAGGTATGCCACGAGCACTAGGACCGGCGCAGCGATCAGCCATCGCAGTAACGCGAATAGGAACGGGTCTACCTCTCCCACGCCAATCTTGGAGGCGACGAAGCTCGTCCCCCAGAGGAAGCTGGATATGATGAGGAATGCTTCGAACTTGTCGACCCGGAAACGCATCGCGGACGATACCATCTACCAATATTTGAGCCCGCGCCCTAGCTCTCCAAGGTCTTCCCCTCGAGCTTGGTAGGCCCCTTGATATTCACGTTATCGCCCAGGACGCAGTCTTTCAGGAAAACGCCCTCCCCGATGAGGCACTTGTCGCCGACGATGCTTCCCTCGAGGTGGGCGCCCTTGCGCACCCGGCAGTTGGTCAAGACCAAGGAGTCGATTAGCTTGACCTCGCCCTCGACCACGCTCCCTTGGCCGACACCGGACCTTAAGATAAGCGCCCCTTGGCCTACGCGGACGTCGTCGCCCAAGTACACCGGGCCCATCAATCTGGCGCCGGTGGCGAAGAACCTGTTGCCAAAGACCTTCCCTTCGATCTCGGTCCCAACGATTTGTCGCTCCACCCCTTTGCGCTCGGCCATGCCCTGGTTGGCCAAGAGGAGGTCTATCGGCCTGCCGATGTCGTGCCACATCCCTCTTAGGCGGGAGCCGAACAGGGGCTTGCCCTCCTCCATTAGCTTGGGGAAGAGGTTCTTGGAGAAATCGAACTTGGTGTCCTCTGGAACGTAGCGGAAAGCGTCCTTCTGCAGCACGTAGACGCCGGCGTTGATGAGGTTGGAGAAGACCTCCTCGGGCTTGGGCTTCTCCTTGAAGCGGGAGATGCGACCGTTCTCCTCCAAGCCTACGATCCCGAACTGCTCTGGTCTCTCGACCTCGGTCAAGGCGATGGTCGCCTCCGCCCCGGCTTCCTTGTGGAAACGGATCAGGTGCTCGAAATCGATGTCCATGAGCACGTCCCCCATCGCCACCACGAAGGTCTCGGGCAGCTTGCTCTCCAGCAGCTTCACGGCCCCGGCCGTTCCCATCGGCTCCTCCTCGAAAGCGAAAACCAAGTCGAGCCCCAGCTTCTTGCCGTCCCCCAGAGCCTTGACCACCTCCATCGACTTGAAGCCACAGGCCAGGTACACCTTCTGGACCCCGGCGGCGCCTAAGGCCCGCAGGGTGTATTCCACGCAAGGCCTGCCGAGCACGGGCAACAATGGCTTGGGGCGGTTGTTGGTCAAGGGGCGTAGGCGGGTTCCTTCACCTCCTACCAGGACCACCGCTTGGGTAACGCCGTGTGTCATGACCGTTTCTCCTTATACGGTAGACCGCACGCCCCCCTCGATATATAAAATTAGAGAGACCAGTATCGGGCAGGTGGTTCAAGTCCAGAGCTTGGCCACGTTGTCCCCCCGCCTGGCCCCGATTAGCTGAGAGACTGGCTCGCACTTCCCTCTTAGGAGGAACAATACCGGCCTGTAAGGCTCGTCGGAAAGCGACTCGAAGTTGGCCATGCCCTTAGACACGATCAGGTCCGCTTCCTCCAATTCCCTTTTCAGCCTTGGTCTTATCTTGTCGACATCGAGGCCAACGGCGAAGGAGTCGGTGGACAGAAGCTCATCGAAGACCTCGTCCAGATGCGCGCGCTTCGCGTCCTCCATGGTAACGTCCGTCAGGATAGGTTCGCCTTTGACGGCCCCAATGACCTTAGGACCGAGGCGCTTGATCTCCTGCACCAGTAGTCGGTCCAATACCGACTCGCCGCAGTTGTCCAGGAGGTAAAGGACCTTCCCTCCCTTCCGCATAAGCTTGCGGGCCTGGTCAAGGTCGTTGGCGCGCAAGCCTTCGCTCACCAACTTGTCGAAATTCTTGACCAATTCCTCAGGCGTCTCCATCTCCAGTTCGATCCCGAAGTCGAGGACGTTCCCGGCTATGGCAACCCTGACAGCCATTTCTAGCCTATCTTCAGCTTCCTCGACCATCTTTCTGGCCTTGGGGAACACGACCTCAGCGGCCTCGTCGCTTCGTCGTTTCAAGTCGGCGTAAGGGTCCTTGGAACCGCTGATGGCGTAAGCTCTTTCGTGCACTAGGGTAGCGAGCTTGGCGGAGTTCATGCCCTTGGGGAAATCAGAAGACAGGACGTGCAAACTCTCCGCGATTGCCTCCTCGGACTTGTCAGGTGCAACCAATTTGACTTCGTAGAGGACGCGATTCAACAGGCAAGGGACGCATTCCGGGGCGAACTGCATGGGGCGGCGAATCGCGTGGCTGCCTATAATCCTTCGTCGAGGCCCCCTCATTTTATAGCAAAGACGAGCGGTGAATGGGCTCTAGTTCTGAGATGGCCTCACCAAAGTTTTATACCAAGTCCAGACGTTTTTCTGGCCGAGGGGGCTATGTCGCAAGGGGTTACGCTGCGAGTTGTGCGAGCGCAGCACCAGTCCGAGGTCGGTCTGGGAAGGGCGAGGGTGGATACCAAGACCCGGAAGGAACTAGGGGCCGAGGTCGGCGATGTCATCGAGATCGTCGGCAAGAGGAACACCGCCGCGAAGGTCTTCCGCGCGCCGCAGGAGGACGAGAACATGGGCATCATCCGCATCGACGGCATGATCCGCTCCAACGCCGGCGTGTCCATCGGGGAAAAAGTGGTGGTGATGAAGGCCGACCCCCAGCCGGCGCAGAAGATCACCGTGGCGCCGAAGATACTTCCTCAAGGAAAGAACATCCGTTTCGGCGCTGGGGTCGAGGACCTGGTGAAGAAAGGGCTCAACAACCGCCCTCTGGTCCGAGGGGACGAGATCATCATCCCCAATATCGCCC
The DNA here is from genome assembly GCA_964354665.1 of uncultured Methanomassiliicoccaceae archaeon. Taxonomy (GTDB): domain Archaea; phylum Thermoplasmatota; class Thermoplasmata; order Methanomassiliicoccales; family UBA472; genus JAJRAN01. Next base: position 15,223 of record CAYHAO010000024.1, read on the forward strand.
TCATGGGAAATTTCATTCCATTCGTGGTGGTGCAGACCACTCCCAATGGCGTAGTGGTGGTCGGAGACCAAACAGAGCTCATCGTGAGGACGGAGGTCATCGAGCAGAAGGCCTCCGTCGCTCCTTCAGTGACGTACGATGATGTGGGGGGCTTGGAGGAGGAGCTGCAGCGCGTTAGGGAGATGATCGAGCTGCCCCTCAAACACCCCGAGCTCTTCGAGAGGCTAGGCATCGACCCTCCGAAAGGAGTTCTTCTGTATGGGCCACCTGGCACGGGGAAGACCCTCATCGCCAAGGCGGTGGCCAACGAGGCGGGCGCGGCCTTCTTCTCCATCCAGGGGCCCGAGATAATATCCAAGTACTATGGCCAGAGCGAGGAGAAGCTGCGCGAGAAGTTCGATGAGGCGGAGAAGAACGCTCCCAGCATCGTCTTCATTGACGAGCTGGACTCCATCGCGCCCAAGCGCGAGGAGGTTCACGGTGAGGTGGAGAGAAGGGTGGTGGCTCAGCTCCTTACCCTCATGGACGGCATGGGGGGCCGGGGACAGGTGATCGTCATCGGAGCCACCAACCGCGAGGACGCCATTGATCCTGCCCTCAGAAGGCCGGGCCGCTTCGACCGCGAGATCGAGATCGGCGTGCCGACGAAGGAAGGACGAAAAGAGATCCTGGAGATCCACACCCGCGGCATGCCGCTGGGGGACGACGTCTCCCTCGATTACTTCGCCAGCATGACCCACGGCTTCGTCGGCGCGGACCTGATGGCCTTGGCGCGCGAGGCGGCGATGAAGTGCCTCTCGCGCTTCGTGCCCGAGCTGGAGCTGGGCAAGCCCATACCGGTGGAGATACTGGAGCGGATCAAGGTCACCTACGACGACTTCATGGACGCATTGAAGGAGTTGGAGCCGAGCGCCATGCGCGAGGTGCTGGTCGAGGTCCCCAAGGTCACCTGGGACGACGTCGGGGGACTGGAAGAGGTGAAACGCCATTTGCGTGAGATGATAGAGATGCCCATAGAGAACCCCGCGGCGTTCAAGCGCATGGGCATCCGGCCGGCCAAGGGCGTCCTTCTTTATGGTCCACCTGGCACCGGAAAGACGCTTCTGGCGAAGGCCGTGGCCAACGAGTCCAAGGCCAACTTCATCCCCATCAAGGGCCCGGAGATCATGAGCAAATGGGTAGGGGAATCGGAGAAGGCGGTTCGCCAGGCGTTCAAGAAGGCCAAGCAGGTCGCTCCCGCTGTATTGTTCCTAGACGAGATAGATGCCATCGCACCGAGGAGGGGGAGCGGGGGCGATACCAATGTGACAGAGAGGGTGGTGAACCAGCTCTTAACCTCGATGGACGGAATGGATACCTTGGAGAAGGTCACGGTCATAGCCGCGACCAACCGACCCGATATCATCGACCCGGCGCTGCTACGGCCTGGACGGTTCGACCGCCTGGTGCTCATACCCATCCCGGACGAGAAGGCGCGCCTGGCCATCCTTAGCGTTCATACCAAGGCGATGCCGATACGGAACGTGGACATCAACATCCTGGCCGACCGGACGGAAGGGTTCGTTGGGGCCGACCTGGAGAACCTTTGCCGCGAGGCGGCGATGATCGCCCTCCGCGAGGACAAGGACGCCGAGATAGTGGAGATGAAGCACTTCGAGGCGGCGCTCAAGATCATCAAGCCCTCGGTGGACAAGGACATCATGAAGCAGTACGAGAACATCGGCAAGGCGTTGGAGAAGGTACGACTGGGCGGAGAGGACATGGGGATATACCGGTGACAAGCTCCAACCGCGAGCTATCCACGGATATTTTGGATTATGGAAAGCCTATTATACGGACAAATCATTCATAACCCCAGAAATCCTGACATGCTGGGAGGGACGCATCGATGAGGAAGTTCATCACTGAGTTAAAGGGCAAGACGGTCATGACTAACGACGGGCAGATTTTAGGTATGATCGAGAACTTCGTCATAGAGAAGACCACGGGCGAGATCCAGCATGTTCTGGTCGTTCCGGCCGAAGAGATCGAGACCCGCCTGTTCAAGACGGACTCCCAGGGAAGGCTCATCCTCCCGTTCAGCGAGATGAACGCGGTGCGCGACGTCGTCGTGATGAACGTCACCCATTAAACGTCTTCAAGATTCTCATTCGCACTTCAATGCAGCCTTGGCCCTGGCCTTGTTATATTGTGCGTCTCGGAAGTCCGGGGACCTGACCAGCGCTTCCTCATAGAGCTCCAGGGCGCGGACGAGCTCCTTCCTCCTCTCCGCCACCATCCCCAGGGCGTTGTAGGCCTCCGCGCTCGCGTCCAAACGCAGGGCGGAGCTGAACGATCCCTCCGCGCCGTCCAGCTCGTTGCTTCCTAGCTGGCACATCCCCAGGTGCAATAGGAACACCGGCCTGCGGTCCAGCAGGATCGCTTCTCGGAGACAGCGCTCCGCCTCCTCGTAACCTCCTTGCAGGTAGTGGACGCATCCCAGGTTGTTCCAGGCGTCGGCGTACCTCGGCTCGGCCTCGATGGCCTTGTGCAGGGCCTCCTCCGCCTCCTCCAGGCGCCCGGAGAACCGCAGCGCCACGCCCAGATCGTTCAAGGTCTGGGGCGACCCTCCAAGGTCGCTGCTAAGCTTGAGCAGCAGGTCCACGGATTCGGCGTGCTCCCCTTTGCACATCAATGCCAGCGCTCGTATGCGATCGTGCAACAGGTCCACGCCCTCTGGTAGGCTCAGGAGGCCCAGGGCCTCTTCTTGCCTGCCCAGCACCACCTCCGTCACCGCGGTGCGCTTCCTCGCCTCCAGGCCCTCGAGGAACGGCTTGAGCAGGCGGGCGCCCTCCTCTTTCCTCCCCAGGCGGTACACGACCGCCTCCAGCTCCAGGGCGATGTCCTGGTCCTGGGGCATGTCCCTGATGCCCTTGCTCAGGACGGCGATCGCCTCTTCCATCCTCCCCATCTCCAGCAATATGGATGATTTGCGCAGGAACCCGGCCGGCGTGCGCTCGAACTCCAGGGCCTTCTCCGCCTCCCGAAGCGCCTCCTCCTGCCTGCCTATCGCCTGCAGAAGCAGCGAGGCGTCAAGGTACTTCTGGACCAGGCCGTCCTCCTTTGGCAGCTTGGATCCGAGCTGCGGCTCCAAGGAGGCCATGGCCTCCTGGGCTCCCTCTCTTCCTTCCTTCGCCTCCTCCAGCCCGCTGTCCAGCCTCTCCGCGACCGCGAAGCTCTCCTCGGCCTCCGCCAGCATGCCCGCGGCCTTCTCCGCCTGCCCCAGCCTCAGCCAGAGGTCGGCCCGCTTCCTGTCCGCTGCCACCGCCTCCTTCCAGGCGGTGACCGACTCCATCACGCTGCCCATGTCCGTGAGCAGCGATGCTTTGTTCACCTGCGCCTCCAGGTTGTTGGGGTCCAGGGCGGCCACGGCCTCGAACGCCTCCAATGCCTCCTGGTTCCTTCCCAGCGACCTTAGCACCAGACCACGGTTGTTCAGCCCTTGAGGGTCGCTGGGGTAGAGGCGCAGGAGCTCATCGAACACCTTGAGCGCCTCCTCCTTCTTTCCCAAGGAAAAGAGGGTGGCTCCCTTGTTGAGCAGGGCGGGGTACATGCGCCTGGCGTAGAGCAGCGCTCGGTCATAGGCACCGACCTCCTCCTCTAACCTGCCCATCTGGTGCAGCACGATTCCTGCCATGTACCAGGTGGTGGGGTCCCCGGGCCGGATCCTGAGCGCCTGGCCCACGGCCTCGAGCGCCTCGTCGTGCTCGCCCAGGTAGAAATGCGCGCTGGCCTTCATCCTCCAGGCCAGGTCGTGCTCCCTCTTGATGACCAGGGCGACGTCCAGGTTCTTCAAAGCCTCCTTGTACTCAGCGCGCCTGATCTGCTCGTCCGCCTCCTGCAGCAGGGAGTCGAACGGCATGGTGGACGGGAGCACTCGGCTCCCTTCCTTCTTAAGTAGCACTCGGTCCGCGTCCTTGGTGAGCATGCCCGAGAGGTCGAAACGCTTGATCAGGACGATGAGCTTGGCCCGGTCCGCGACGGAGACCTCCTCCTTCTCTGCGGCCTCCTGTGCCGGTTGGTCCATGTCGTTCGCGACTATGAGCACCGGCGACCTCTTCTCGGCCATGGCCCTTTCCTTGGCGACATGGATGCCTTCCAGGGAGGCGTGCTCGGGCTTCCTCGAGGCCATGATCAGGTAGCTCGTCCCTTCCCTCTCCCCCTCCAGGAAGGCGACCTCGTCCATGACCGCGCCGCCGGTGATCTTCAGCTCCATCTTCTCCAGCAAGGCGGTCATGAACCTCTTGTAAGGCTCGGAGGCCATCTCCTTCAGGTTGCGGATGAGGCGGGCGTCCAGCCGGGCTTCGAGGTCGTCGTCCATCATCGCTTGCCCTCCAGCTGGGTCTTGATCTTCCGCATGTGCGCGTCCATCAGCTCCTCGGGGATCTGCGAGAGCTCCTCTCCGCACTCCTTGTCCCTGCCGGCTTCGCAGAGGATGATGGCCCTCTTGATCGCGAAGCTCACCGTCTCCTTGTCGACCCTGTAGGGGCGGATGTCCTCCAGGATGCGCAGGGCGTCCTCCGTCCTGCCTATCCAGGCATATAGCATGGCCTGGTTGGACTGCGCCACCTTCCATAACGGCCTGTACTCCTTCGCCCTCGAGTATAGGGAAAGGGCGACGCCCGAGTTCTCCTTGATGAAGGATGACTGCCAAGACTCGTCCACCGGCAGGTCCGTGGCCGCCAGCACCAGGAGCGAGTGCAGGTTGCCCATGCGCACGCTGGCCCTGGCCCAGATCTCGCTCCTCAGCTCCAGGGACTTCACCTCCTCCACCATGCGCCAGAGGAAGGCGCGGCGCGGCAGCCTCTCGTCCCCCCAGACGGGCAGTGGAACGCCGGCCGAGGCCAGGTACTCCTCCACCAGGGTCTGCAGCTGCCCCTGCTCGCCCCGCTCCATCAAGGAGCGGAGGCGGATCGCCGGCTCCACGCCCTCCCCGAACTCCATTTCGGATGAAGGGACGGGTCCGATGCGGAGGACCGCACTACCCACCTGATGCAACCTCATGTCCGCGGCCGGGTCCTGCATCCTTCTAGTTATCGAAAGAGGGTCCAGTATGCCATCTAGGCACCTCTTGCACATCAGGACCCCGACCTTGGTATCTACGCCGCAGGAGACGCAGGCCATGTTGTCAGCAGTGATGATGTGTAGGCCAGTTTATGAAATTAGTGTGCGCGGCGCACCGTTGGAGAGACGATGCCTCTCAACTTTTGTAAAAAGAAGATCGCTTGGTGAATAAACGCACCATCCAGTTGGTTAATGTAAAAGTTATCACTTTTGATTCTGTACTAGGATGTTAAATAACCTCCTATCTCGAAACTCCTGATGATAACAAGGCTCGGAGGAAGAAGGATGTTCGAGGTTAACTCCACAGAGGCCCAGGCACCAGTGCAAGAGCTTGGAGCCGCTAAGCCAGAAGAGTCGGCCAAGCCCGCCTCAGGCAAGAGAACGAAGTCCAAACCGAAGGCCAGGACCTTCGACGACCTGCAGAAGCTGATCTCGGAGTGGCAGCCAAGCGACCCCAAGGCATCACGAAAGATGCTCAGCAGCGAGATCATGCACCTGCTCGAGGACAACGGCTTCACCTACATCAAGGCCTGCATCCCCTCGGTGATCGCTGAGGGCCAGTTCCCCATCGACCTGATCCACTATCATACCGACCAGGACATCTACGAGTTCCTCACCAGGATGATGTGGATGCACCAGGAGTACGGGAAGGCGCTAGGGATCATGATCGGCGTCAAGGACGAGGGCACGGTAACCAAGTTCGAGGATGCCTGCGATAGCTTGCTCATCTCGGAGAAGGACTGCCTGGTAATTCTGATCTAAGCTGGCCAAGGGCTAGAAGCTCTTGGTCATGTAAACGCCTTCTCGCTCATATCCAATGGATGAATAGTAGCGCCGCACTCCCACGCCGCTGGTGACCTGCAGCGCCGCATAACCCTCGCTGGCCGCAATCTTCTCGGCCTCGGCCATGAGCTCCTTGCCGAAGCCACGGTGCTGCCATTCCTTGCCCCGCGTCCCGAGCTGTGCCATCTGGCCGAAGACCTTGAGCTCGCGCAGGTGCGCGATCCTCCCCTGCGAAGGAAGGCGAAGGCGCGCGTAGCCCACCAATCCCTCCCTCTGCTCCACGTCCTGGGAGATGAACACTTCCTTGCCGTCCGAGGCCTGGTACTCGAGGCGGTTGATAGATACCTGCTCAGGCGAGACCACCGCAATCCGGTTCAGGCCGACCTCGCGGCACCGGATGCACCGGCACCTCGTGCCATCGGCGCGCATCTGCGCCCGGACCAGCTCGCGAAGGTGGCCTTTGCACACGCCCGCCTCGATCAGGTCGACCGGGATGTCCCTCTGGATGCGCTGTATCCTGACATAGATGGGAGCGAGCGCCTTCATCTTGGCGATGACCTCGACGGCCTGCTGGGTGGGATAGGGTTGATAATCGCCCGACCTCCACTTCTCGTAGAGGGGGGTCCCTTTCACCACCAGGGTGGGATAGATCTTGAGCATGTCCGGTCGGAAGCGTTCGTCATCGAACATCATGCGGAAGGATGCCACGTCCTTCTCCGGCGAGGAGCCGGGGAGCCCGGGCATGATGTGGTAGCAGACCTTGAGGCCTTTCTCCTTGGCCACGCGGGTGGCCTCGGCCACCTCCTTGACCCCATGACCTCGGTTGACCGAGCGCAATATCTCATCGTCCAATATCTGCACGCCGAACTCTACCCGGGTGGTTCCCAGCGACATGCAGCGATCGGCCATGACGCTGTCGAACGAGTCCGGCCGGGTCTCGACGGTCATGCCTATGCAACGGTGTCCCGCGCCCTCGTTCAGATGGTGAGCCTCCTCGAGGCCTCCGCCTTTGGCATCATTCATGGCGTCGAAGCATCCTTTGACGAAGTCCACCTGGTATTCCCAGGGCCGGGAGGTGAAGGTCCCTCCCATGATTATGAGGTCGATCTTGTCGGTGGAGTGGCCGATGGCCTCCAGCTGCTCGAGGCGCGCCCTCACTTGGCGGTAAGGGTCGAACTCGTTGTATGAGGCGCGTCTTGCCGCCGGCTCCTTTCCGGTGTAGGACTGAGGGGAGTTGTTCTCCACCCCCCCTGGGCAATAGGAGCATCGGCCATGGGGGCAGGGCGCGGGGGAGGTCATCACCGCCACCACCGCCACGCCGGACAGCGTGCGGACGTCCTTGCGCCTCAGGACGGATCTGACCAAGGGAAGGAGATCCTTGTCGGCCCTGGCCAACGTCTCGGAGTTCGGGGGGACGGTCGAGAGGCCGAGCTCTCGGCAAAGCTCTATCTTCCTCTTCTGCAGGGATGCCTTGTCCGTGACCTCGCCTTCGGCGATGGCCTTGAGCAGGCGATCGTGATAGTCCACGTTCTTGTCCATGCGCTCCCTCCTTAATAGCGTGGCGGCGCCGACCTCGACCTCAATCCAACCAATGCCTCTCGTTGGCCAGACTGTAGAACCCCCCGACCAGGAGGAAGAGCCCGATCACGATGGCGGCGACGAAGGCCACTGGATGCACGAAGAAATACAATGGAACGCTCACCAGCAGGAAGATGGCAGCGAGGGCGAGATAGGTCCTGGACGATATAGGGGGGGCCGCTTTGGGGTCGTTCTTTTCCTCGGGCATCCTTGATCACTGGCTCAACCGAAGTAGACCTTGACCTCTTCCTTCTCCTGGACCTTCTCCTCGGGCTTGAAATTTATGATGTCGATGACCAGGACCGTCAGGCAGGGGACGAGGCGGACCATGCCCTGCTCGCCCTCCTTCTCCGGGTCGAGCTGCATGCTGAGAGCGGAATCGTGGCCGAAGGACGTGTAGCCCTTGAAGATCCCAACGGTCGTCATTGGGGATTCCCCACTGCCCTTGCTAATGATTCGATATCGTGACCCTTTGGTGAGGCCGATGACGTCCTCGCCCTGCTTGTTGCCGGGCTTGGTAGGTGCCATCACTTCTCACCCGCCAAATGCTGCAAATGGTCGATCGTCCTCCTGTAGGAGTCCATGGCCATCTCCACGTTGGCCTCGGTGAAGTTCCAGGCCTTGGATAGGTCCCCATAGCGGACGCGATAGCCTTTCTTCCTCTCCCCGCTCTTCTCGGTCTCCACTTCCTCCAGTATGTCGATGGACTTCAACTTGTTGAGGTGCCGGTATATGGTCGGCTTGGTGGTCTTCAGTTTGGCGGCGAGGTCTTCCACGGTCCAAGCGCGCTTCATGTTCTTGACGAAGCATTCGGTGAACATCCGGTAGGGAACGCTCTCCTGCACGTTCTTTGCCTCTGTCTTGGGGTCGTATCCTTTCGGCAGGTAACCGATCATCTGCAGGAACTGCAGGGAGACATCGTCGATGTCGTCCAGGGGAGTGAGCGGGGTGTTGCTGACGACCTGTAATTCGAACATAATATCGCTCGGTTTGATGATTTTTAAGCATAGATTATACTTTC
>CAYHAO010000025.1:0-8423 GCA_964354665.1 uncultured Methanomassiliicoccaceae archaeon
CCCCCCTTCGCGCTTCAATTGTATCCAGTCATATGGTAATTTCAATCAATCAGAGGGTTATTAACTTATATTCATTAATTTAATTCAATATTTATAGAACACATAGTAAATCATTACAGCGTTAATGTACGCACATTTAAATACGCGAATCACAACCACCGTTCGAAATTAAAAAGCTCGTCTGTGTTTGTCGCAGGCTTCTTTTATTTTCATCATAGAGTGATATCGTGACGACTTTCACAGACCTACAGATCTCGAAGGAGATCATCAGGGCAATGGACGGCATGGGGTGGAAAGAGCCCACGCCAATACAGATCGCAGCGATTCCGGTAGGCCTCAAGGGCGGCGACATGTTCGCCCAGGCACAGACCGGGACGGGGAAGACCGGCGCCTACGGCTCCATCATATTGGAAAGGATCAAGCCTGGGATGAGGGCCGCGTCCGCATTGGTCCTCGTTCCCACCCGGGAATTGGCCAATCAGGTCTCCGAGGAGCTATCCAAGCTCTCCAAGTTCACCGGCCATACCTGCATCCCGATCTATGGGGGAGTGGGCATCCAGGCCCAGATAACCAAGCTCTGGAGGGGCACGGACATCGTGGTGGCCACGCCCGGCAGGGCCAAGGACCTCATAAACAGGAACGACCTGGACCTTTCGAAGGTGACGATCGTCGTATTGGACGAGGCGGACCGCATGCTCGACATGGGTTTCGCCCCTGACCTCAAGTACATATTATCGAAGGTGCCCAAGAAGAGGCAGTCGCTGCTGTTCTCCGCCACCATGTCGCCGGAGATAAGACATCTGGCGATGCGCCAGATGATCGACCCTCAAGAGATACTCGTCTCCAAGGACGAGCCCGTCCTGGACCTCACCAAGCAATACTACATCGTAGCCAACAAGGACGAGAAGCGCGACGCGCTCTGCACCATCCTCGACATCAACGATCCCAAGGCCATAGTGTTCTGCCACACCAAGCGCAAGGTCGATCAACTGACGAAGAAGCTGCTGGCATATGGTTATAGCGTGGGCGCGATACACGGCGACGTCGCCCAGAACAAGAGGGAGAGGGTCATCAACAGCTTCAAGGACGGATCCATCCGCGTCCTGGTGGCCACCGACGTGGCGGCCAGGGGATTGGACATCGACGCCGTGGACCACGTCATCAATTACGACGCGGCGGACGACCCGGACAGCTACGTCCATCGCATAGGGAGGACCGGAAGGGCGGGGAAGGAGGGCACCGCGATATCCATCTTCACGGCAGAGGAGCGCCACATGGTCAGGGACATCGAGTCCAGGACCCGCAAGCCCATCGTTCCTTTGGACATTAAGGTCGTGCACAGGTCCGAACCAGATTTCAAGAAGGTCGTCCCGGTCCAGAACGTCCCGCATGGCAGAGGGCCCGCGGGACCGCCCGCGAGGGCGAACTGGAGCCGGCCTGCCAGGAACGGAGCATCCATCGAGATCAACTTCGGGAACGCGGACGGGCTGAGCAAGGTCGAGGTCGTGAACCTGGTGAGGACCGGCACCGACCTGTCCCCCCGGGACGTCGGAAGGATCACCATGGGCACGAGGTATTCCCATGTGGAGATTGTCAGGAAGGACGCGGGCAGGGTCACCACTGACCTCTGCGGTCGCACCTTCAGGGGCAAGGCCGTTGAGGCGCGCGTGGTCTAGGCCCCGGACCGTCCACTTCCGTTCCGCTCACATCGATTCCCACGGCCCGGACCTCACGACATCCCAGCCACTCACTTACGCCCCTCCCCGGCACGCCCGAAAAAGGTCGGATGAAGAAGCCCGCCATCCTGCAGAGATATTAATACCCCGGGCGACGAATCAACGGCGGTGTCCTGCCAATGATCGGTGAACTTCCCAAGGAAATGCTGGATTCGCTGCTAGAAACGATCCCCATCGAGTTCTCTGTCCTGAACGACAAGGACGTCGTGGTGGCCTGGAACAAGCATGGAAGCCGCATCTTCAAGCGGCCGACGACGGTGGTAGGTAGGGACGTCCGCAACTGCCACCCCAAGAAATCGTTGGACAAGGTGGAACGGATCATCTTGGAGATGAGAGAGGGCAAGCGGGAGAAGGCCAGGTTCTGGATAGACTCCCAGTCCGATAACGGCCCTCGGAAGATAATGATCGAGTATCACGCGCTCCGGGATGGCAAGGGTCGTTACCTTGGATGCCTTGAGGCAACCCAGGACATCACCGAGATCCAAGGCCTAAAAGGAGAGAAGCGCCTTCTAGACTAGGTCCGAGCCGCATTGGACCGTCTGTTGTGCGCTGCGCATTATACCTTCCAACATAATGGCTCTGGGTCTAAGACGCCAATGACTCCGGGGCTCTCAATTCTTTAGCCTTCAATTTTCTGTAAAAAATTTCATTGGTTGTTCTAGCCGTCTTCAACCATTCGGAATAAATTTCTTCTGGAGTTAGGCTTTCCAAACTCACTACGGGCAGGCTGTCCTCCCGATACCTTCGGAAATCATGAGTCAATATCCTGACATTGAATTTCCTTGGGTCGTCGTATACTGCGGTGCCAGGATAAGGGACGAAAATCGATTGCTCATACACGTCCATCAGGTCCCGGTCGATCAAATCTGTGATCATGGCACGCGTCCGTTGTATGGAGTCGAGGGTCTCGCCCGGGCAGCCAACCAGCCAATACCCGCCAACATCCATGCAGTGTCTCTTGATCTTGATGCATGCGTCTTCGATCTGTTTGGGGCTGATCCCCTTATTCAGTACCTTCAGTACGGAAGGATCGGCGCTTTCGCATCCCAACCAGATGTAGACCACTTGGGCTTTGACCATTGCTTCGAGCAGCTCATCATCTAGCCTATCGACCCGGGACTGTACTTGAAAACAGGTCCCAAATCGTTCCCTTTCCAGGGCTTGGCAGAGCTCCATTGCATACTTCCTGTAGGATGTGAAAGTGTCATCATTGATAAGGAAGATCTTGTTCCCGAACAAGGACTGGACGAGCTTGATCTCCTCGATCACTCGTTCCGGTCTCTTGCGGCGAGCAGCTGACCGACCAAAGAAATTCACGTTCGCACAGAAGGCACAATCATAGGGGCATCCCCGTTGGCCAAAGAGATGGAAGAAAGGAGCGGTTCGATACTGTTCTCTGTTCAGCAGTCCATAATCGGGTAGAGGAATATCGTTCAGGTCAGGCTTCACACGACTATCGGGATTGCGAACGATCAAAGGCGGCCCGTCGTCTCTTTGTTCAATTTTAAAGGTAACCCCATCAAGTCCTTTAAAGCTAGTTTTCGTTAGTTTTGACTTTTTTATCATTCTCAATAGTGGCGAGATGATCGTTTCTGCCTCGCCTCTCACGATGCAATCGACGAACCGGTGGGTCCTAAGAACGTTCAGGTCCGTAAAGGTTGCATGGATCCCACCGTATAACGTTGTTGAATTTGGAAAGAAATCCTTCGCTATCTTCAGGATCCTCATCGCTATATGGTGGTTGTAAGTCCAAGAGGTGATCCCTATCGCACAAGGGTCGAAACCAAGGAGCTCATGTTCCATTTCTCTATTGGAGAGCGCCTTCTTTCTCGAGGCCTGAATCGCGTTGAAGTCGACCAGCGCGACCTCGAACCCCTCCCTTTTTGCTATGCTCGAGAGGATCAACAAACCAGTTGGAGGATCGATTAGTTCGCTACTGGCACAATCTCCTAATACCGGTATGGAGTAGTCGCTGCTGTATTTCGTGAATAGCTTCTTGCATAGATCCGCCCTTATCTGGGCGGCTTCCAACTCGACAGGGTCATACCTTTTTTTGAACGAGATTTGAGGGTTTATCAGCAATAAATCGACTGATTTCAAATTTTATCGGTGAAGAACTAGCGCCTTTTTCGTAGTAATCCTTTGTGATGAGGCCAAGCACAGGAAGGCCTTCAAGGCTGATGACGGAATCAACAGTCTCTTCATCTTTGGCTCTGAAACGAGTCTTCTAAGGAATTGATAGGGAAAGGGCTGGGGGTGCCTCGGTGAAAGAACCGCTGATTGATGCATCGTACGGGAATTCTGGCCAAGCTGGGGGAGCTGTTCCCCCGCATGTCTATTTTATCCTACCAATTTCCCTGACATACAAATTCAAAGCTCTTGCGCTGGTTCTCCATTGATGCTTGATCATCATCGCTGGCAGTTCCCCTTGTTTTGCTCTAAGGGCTAGGTACTTAGCAGAGTATGGACTGTTACTTTGCAATTGGGCAAACGATTTCAATTCATCTTCAGATGTTCCCACCTGAGATAGCATATAAACGAGCGAGCTCCCCATTTTGTCCATGATGAAATCTTTTAGAGGGTTCAAATCTCCATGATTTCCTTCGCGCAGTGAATGCAAGTATTTGTTGCGATCATATGGCAGGATATTTATTGGGGGCCAGTTGTGTTTCAGGAAATGAAGGTTCAGTAGAAGTCTTCCGACACGACCATTGCCATTGCTGAAAGGGTGTATGCATTCGAAGCCATGATGCATCCAAGCTCCAAGGAAAAAGGCATCCTCTCCAGTCAGATCTCTCTGGTCACATTCTTTGATCAAATCTTCCATCTTGGGTACAATCTTCTCTGGTCTTGGAGGGGTGAAATCTGCTCCGCGAATTATGATATTCGTCCGTCTCCATTGGCCCGCGTCAACCATTATGTCATGGAATACTTCTTCGTGGAGTTCCAGTATTGTCACTAGATCTATCGCTCTTCCTCGCCGATTAATCAAATTCCTAAATGCCTTCAGATGCTGCACCGTCTCCATGATGTCTTGAATGGGCTTCTCAACACCTTTTGAGTCAAATAGAACGGTCTCCACTTCGGCCTGTGTTAGAGTATTGCCCTCTATCGCATTGGTCCCATAGGTGTTCAGGGATCCTACTGCTTCCCAGACTTTATTTGGAAAGGTGTCCAATGAACCGCGACTTAGCAAATCACTTCTAAGATTATCAAGTATGATTTTCTGCACGTTTATTGATTAAAACATATATCATATATAAAGATTTATGATATCATTCTATTAATTATTTTATAAGACAATATTATATGGATAATGAGGTCGAGCAAAGTAACTAGCAAAGGATCTTCTGGAGAGGACGTGCATTTATTAATTTCGACAAATCGATTAAGACGGATGTCTGGATAGCTTTCTTTCTAGAACATATCAGGGCAACAATGAGTCTTCTAAGGAATAAAAAATGGATAGGGTTTGGAGTACCCAAGTGCAAAAACCCGTTGATTAAAGCATCGTATGAGACATCTGGCTACGACGAAGTAGGGGTTCTCCCCTTCGCGCCAATTTTCAAGCCAGATTCTTGAAAATGCAATTCAATGAAGGGAGTCTTCTTCCAGATAATAGAGTGCTAGTAACCCCATAAGGGGCGGATTACACCCAATATGCTTTCATCTTATTATTGACAAATCTCAACGGATCTTATTTACTAATGAAGGAGAACTTGCGTAAGAGCTAAAGTTATTATATTCAAATTTTATTGGATTGAAGGGAACCCAGATGAACCGATATAGCCTTGCCATCATCATCCTCTCCATCGCCATGGCGTTCTTGGTCGCATGGAGTGGCGATTGGGACAGCCTCATCGTATCGGTCATTGGCATCGCGGTCGTTTGTGCTCCCATGGTCGCGACGGGCAACCCCGACAAAGGGTACGACAGGCGCCTCATGGGCCTCGCCATCATTCCGCTGGCCGCATTCATCGTACTTTTCATGGCGAACATGTTCGTCATTTTCCATTACTACTACGAGGCCTCTATCGCCTTAGAGGCATGTGCCATCATGGCGTTCGGGATCATGGTCGCAGTGCTCTTGAACGCCAGGACGGAGATCCGCCTGCCGAGGAGGTGGATCGTCGTCTTTGGGTTGATCTTCGCCTGCTCAATCTCGGTGCTGTACACGTTCTCCACTATCTACTGGATGTACCGTACCGGATACCCGCTTTACAACGGGGACTTCACAAATAGGCTGGAGCAGCACACCGTCAACCTGATGCTCATGCTCCCGATGACGATGACGACGTTCGCCACCATCGTCTATGGCTTTGTCATCAACCAGTACATGAAGCGCACTAGCTCTTTGGAACTGTCCCACTTGGTACCTGTGGATCATCCCACCGACAATCATGAAAGGGAGCGAATCGATGGGATGCGAGGAGATAGGCCACAGGGCCGCGATGAGGGAGAAATCGAGCTTGGGACCAGGAACGATCAAGGTCATGGCCGGAGATTGGGGGATAAGAGGATCGATCTCTCCGACCTCGTCTGCATAGCCACCGCATCGATACTCATGTTCATGACATACCTTTCGGCGGTGGACACGGACCGCACCGCCTACAAGCTATGGACTGGCGTCCTCTGTGCCCTGTTCTGCCTGATCCCGATGCTCTTCAGGCATGCTGGCATCATGAAACTACCGTTGATACTGGTGGTTATGATCGAGGTGTCGATATTCGTCCATGCTTATGGGGTCCTCCTGCTCCTGTACGACGACATCGTTTGGTACGACACCATAACCCATCTAGCCGCCTCGATAACCATTGCGGTGCTGGTCTTCTATACCTTGATTTCGGTCCAGCAATTCGACCATGGAACGCACTTCGGGCCGAAGGGCATTCCGTTGTTCATCGCTCTCATTATGACGACCCTCAGCATCTACTGGGAGGTCCTCGAGCTGGTGGTGGACACGACAACTGGCATTAACATGCAATACAGCCCTTGGGACACCATCAGGGACATGGTCTGCAACGAGGCCGGCACCATCATCGTATCGGTGGCCGTGACCATCTACCTCATGCGCCATACAGACGAGGAGTTCATCGACAGCCTCCAGCTCAGCCCTTCGCTCAAGAGGGTGGCCTCGCGTCAAGCGCGAATAGGAAAGGGGCCCATACCGGTCGATAATGGCCAAGGAGTGCACGATCCTATCGAAGCCCCGGTCCCTGAGGGGATGGCGGGGTCGATGGCTCCCTCCACCAGCGGCATGGACCGTGACCCTCGGAATTGACCTTAACATCGATCCACCCGGTTTATTGAACCTTAAAAGGTAAGAGCTGCTCTAAGGCGGAACGCTGACATTGTTCCGTGTTCTTCCGCCTCCGCTATTTCCAGGAAACGTTGAAATAACGCCTTGGGAATGCGATAAGGATGCCGCAGAGCCTCGTCCAGGGATTGAATAGCAGGCTAGGCTCCATCCCACCGGAGAGGCGGGCTTACTTACTGATACTGATCTGGGCCATCTTCTTCGGGGCATTGATCGCCCTCGATGCGCTCTATCTCCGCAATTTCCTCGACACCCATATCGGCGAGCCGGTCGACATCTCTTTCTTCAGAGAAAGGACCGAGGGCGTACTAAATGGCCTATGGCTGTACCGCGACATACCATGCGAGTCCCCGCCATTGATCGTCTATCTCATGGTCCCGGCGCAGCTGGCAGGCGGGAGCGACGTTGCTTACCAGATATGGTTCTCGCTGTTCGTCCTGCTGACCTCGCTCACATTATACTGGGCTCTTCGCCGTTACGATGATGCCAAGGCCTTCTGGGTCGCGCTTATCTTCCTTTTCGTTCCGGTGAGCACCATAGAGACCGTATTCGGCCTCCAGGACGAGGCGATCGTGGTCTGGATCTTCGTCCTATCCATCCTCCTCGGCGCCATCGGAAGGCTGCGTTGGAGCGCCGTGGCCATGACGATCGGGATCTGGACCAAGCTGCTCAACGCCTTCCTGTTCCCGTTCCTGTGGAGAGCTGCGAGGCCCTCGAGAGAGAGACTGGTCCTGTTAGGGATAGTCGTCGGATTATCCCTCTTGGTATGTCTGCCCTTCCTGATCGTCTGCCCTAAGGAATTCCTCAGTTTCCCCTTTTACTATTTCCTCAACTCTGGATCGGGCGACACACCCACCTCCAACCTGAACATATGGGACTTCTTGAGCATGGGCGGGCTGCAGCTCCCCTCATGGTTCTTCCTCGTGCTGACCATCGGTGTCATGCTCCTCGCCTACTACCTCGGACTGAAGAGAAACCGCACCCTCTTGGAAGGCATGCTGATCGTCCTGACCGCCTTCATCCTGATCTATCCTCGCACCACTGCCAGTTACTACATGCTCCCGATCGCCCTCCTGCTCATCTGGGGCGTTGAGGACCGATGGCTGGTGATGAGGTGCCTACTCATCTACGTCCCCCTGCTGCTCAGCCTCCTTTTCACCAATAAGAATTCCATAGGGGAGCCGTTCATCGACTGGGAGTATGGATGGATAATCGGCGCTATCCTGCAGCTCATAGTCATCGTCATCTTGCTCGATTCCACGCGCGTCGCCCTCCGCAAGCGGAACTTCGTGGACCGGGCTCTGGCCGAGGAAGGGCGAAGTTGAGGCTAAAATCACTCGTGAACCCGCTCTATTGAATTTCGAAGAACT
>CAYHAO010000025.1:8523-21252 GCA_964354665.1 uncultured Methanomassiliicoccaceae archaeon
GGAGGCACCTCTGCTCCACACCGGGGGCAGTTGGTGTAACCTTGCCTCATTCTCGCCGCCTTCTTCTTCGCGTTGCGCACAATCATTGCGGCAATCAGGACGACGGCTAGCGCCGTCACCAATATCACGATCATCAGCGCCCAATAATCCATCGGGATCGCTGGAGGCGGGTTTCCTTCCTGCGCCTCCCCCTCCACCTGCGCCGATAAAGCGCCCTCTCCCGCCGCATTGACCGCGGACACTTGGTAGAAGTACGACTGGCCGGTCGTCACGTTATGATCGATATAGGTGGTGCTGGTGATATTGGTCAGGAGTTCGAGAGAGCCAGAGGTGGTCCCGCGGTACAACCTGTAACCGGTGATTGAGGAGCTCCCTGAATGGCTCGGGGCGGTCCAGTTCAAAGTGAGCTGGCCTTCACCTTCCACGATGTGCAGTCCGGTCGGGACGCCAGGAGGCATCGGGGGTGAGAGAGGCGTCGCGCTCACGGTATCGCTCGGCTCCCCCTCGCCAGCCGAGTTGACGGCCGTTACATGATAATGATATGTAAGGCCGTTGAGAACCTGCGTGTCGTTATATAAGAGGGTGCTGGCGGAGACATTGGTCAGGTAGGCCAGGGGAGGCCCGCTGCCACGATAGATGTTGTATCCGAGTATCGGGCTGCCCCCGTCATCCGTCGGCGCGGACCAGCTCAGCTTGACGAAGCCGTCTCCGGGCATCGCCGTCAGGTCCAAGGGTGCGGAGGGCGGGACAGGGGGTGGAATGACCTGCACGGATTCAGTCCAAGAGGAGTAATAGGGAGGGTCGTTCGAGTCCGAGTAATTGAGGATGACCTCGTAGAATCCAGGAGCGGAGTAGGCATGCGTGGCATTCCTCTCATTGCTGGTGTTGCCGTCCCCGAAGTCCCAATGATACGAGTAGGGGGGAAGCCCGCCGCTGACGGTGCAATTGAACCACGCCTCCTCGTTCACTATTACGACGATCGGAGAGACGGTGGCCTGGACGGAGATCATGTCGAAGATCAGGACCGACGCCCCTGCCGACGCCTGGCTGCCCGCGGCGTCCATGATCAGCACGGTGGCGAGGTAATCTCCCGACACGAGGTAGGTATGGTTCGTGAAGTTGCCGAAGCCCTGACCGCTGTCACCGAAGTCCCAGGTGTAATTGTAAGGTGAGGTCCCTCCTTGGACCACGCACTCGAACCATACTGTCGCTGGGGCGAGGTCACTAGTGATGTAGGTGAGGACTATAGGGACAGGCAAGGCGTTGACCTTGATGGGCGGCGAGGTCCAAGTGGCCTCCTCCCCCAATGCATCCGTGATGACGAGGGTGGCGTTGTACACGCCCGGAATCTGATAGCCATGCTCGGTGGCAGGTTGACCGCTAGTGTCCCCATCCCCGAAATCCCAGAGGTATTGGAAGGGCAGGGTTCCGTTGTAGACGGTGCAGTTGAAAGCTAGCGGCTGGAAGACGTTCAGCTCTGTGCGCTCCAGCTCACCGACCACCTCGGGAAGAGCGTTGACCTTGATGGAGATGGTCTGATTCGCGGTGGTGTTGGGATCGAGGCTGTCGTTCACCGTCATCCTCGCCAAGTAATTCCCTTCCACTGAGTACGCATGGGTGACGTTCGGCAACTCGCTCATCCCCCCATCCCCGAAGTCCCATAGGAAGTGATATGGAGGGGCGCCACCGGTAACTGTGCAGTTGAAGCTCACTGGATGGTCGATGTCGATTTGGTCCCGGTCCGCCGACGCCTCTATGGTGAGAGGGGGGTAGACCTCGATCGTTGGAGTGTACTGCGTGTTCGTCGTGCCCACTGAGTCCATCATCAACAGTGTCCCCATGTAGACACCAGGGAGCAGGTATTGATGGATGGGGTTCTGCTCCGTGCTTGTCCCCCCGTCCCCGAAATCCCACTCGAAGGTGTAGGGCGGGGTCCCATCCGCGGGCGAGCAGGTGAAGTGGACGTCCAGAGGCGAGATGCCCCATTCCGGCTCGGCGGTGACCGTGAAGCTGGGCGAGGGATTGACCGTGACGTTCTGCTCGTGCCAGACGACGACCGCACCGGCAGAGTCGGTCATGGAGAGGGAGGGCGAAAAGATGCCAGGGATGTCGTAGATGTGTGCGGGGTCCTCCAATGAGCTCGTCCCGGCATCACCGAAGTCCCACCAGAAGGCGAAGGGAGGGGTGCCATTGTGGACTGTGCAGTGGAACTCCACCTGCTGATGGACGTCGATCTCGAGGGGAGAGGCGTTCACCTCCAGGGATGGGACCAGGTTCACTTGGATTGTCATCTGGTCATGCGCTATTGCCCCCATGAAGTCCACGACGGTGAGGTTGACCTTGTAGGCTCCCGGCGCATCGTAGGAATGGGCTGGGCTTTGGTCGTTGGTCGTCCCCCCATCCCCGAACTCCCAATAGTAGCTCAGAGGGCCGTGAGTGCCGTTCGAGATGGTGCTGTCGAACGCTACCTGGATGCCTACGTCGGTGGGGACAGGCGAGGCAGCTATCTCCACCTCCAGATGCTCCAGGATCGTGATGGTGGGCGACAGGTAGAAATCGGTCCAACCGTAGGCGTCCGTCACCCGAAGCTCCGCCTGGTAGTATCCTGGGGTCCTGTAGGTATGAGTGGTGTTCTGCTCGTAACTGTTTTCGCCATCGCCGAAGGTCCAATTGAATTCGAAGGGGGGTTGTCCGAAGAGGACCTGCGAATTGAACTGGACGTGCGTCTCGGTGTTCGCCGGCCAAGCATAGGACACGGACCCTTCTATCCATATCCTGTATTCCGTGGTGGCATAGATGTCGGGATAGGTGTTCCTGCCGTCTGTCCAGGCCACGACCGGGACCTCGGTGTACATCGTGCCGCTTGAGCCAATTGGCTTCATGAGCGTGTAGAACGCGACCGTCGGGGAGCCCTCTGGGGAAGCGGCTGACCCATTCACGTATCCTTGGGCCCACCAGCCTATCGACCAATCGTAGGTGGAGTGGTAGATCGCCCCATTGAGGTTGAAGGCCAAATGGAAGAACCCATCGATGGAGACCTGCTTCGCCAGGCTCGGCATCTCCTCCTTCATGGTGCTGGAGTAGGCGTTGCTGGTCGTGAAGCTCGTTCCGCCATCCATGGAGAAGGCATAGATGATGTCCGTGTCCGCAGGGGACGCAGAAAAGTCCAACGTCCAGACCGCCAAGATGTATCCGTAGTCGTTCACGGCGACATCCGGGCTATGCTCGTTCTTCGCATCGTATCCGATGATTTTACCGCCGTCCGGGGACCAGGTGGCCCCACCGTCGGTGCTGTTGGCCCAGTAGATGTTGCCTTGACCACTCTCCACGGCCTGAAAGACCAAGTGGAGCTCGCCATAGTAGTTCGTGGCCAGCCGTGGGCCGAAGAGCAGCCTGTCGTCGCTAGGATCGCTTCCCATGATGGACACGGGCGTCGACCAGTCATCGTAAGGGGGCGCCGCCCATGAATGCATGATGTCAGTCCCACCTCTCCCGTCATCGATTATGAACACGCAATGGCCCTTGCCGGTCGTGTCGATGGTCACATCCGGAGAGTCCGCTTCGGCGCCCGTGTCCAGCCGCACCGCCTTGGGCACCGTCACGTTACCATGTGTGGCCACCGATATCTCCGGTCCATCCCGGTACACCAGTACGACTATCCCCGTCGGGGAGACGGCCATCCGGACGGGATGGTCTATGTATGTATAGTCGCTGGAGTGCTTGGACCAGGTGCGCCCCCCATCGGTGGAATTGAAGAGAGCGATCTCCCTGGGCCCAGGGCCGGGGATGAAGCGGGTGAGGACCAGCCAAAGCGTGCCATCCGGTCCAGCGGCGATCATGGGCATGCTGCAGTCGGTCTCGGCATCCGGATTGACCTTGACATCCTCAAGCCACGTCGGCGGCGAAGCGGCCTGGGCGGGCTGGCTGACGAGCAGCAGTAAAAGGACCATCAGAAGCGCCAAAGACAGGGCTGGCAGGGCGACTCGCGCTCGTCCATTGGACGATGACCCCTGGATTCCCCACTCCATATATGTCCAATCAACACACTTGGCATTAGTATATGATGTAATGATATGACGATTATAGATATAACGACCTCCTCCGCATCGTGTACCAGTCCCTCAAGTGCCCAGGTTCTCATACCTTTCGGCATGTCAACCGGAGTCCATCGCCTCCTCGCTGCAGAATTTGACAGTTATGGTAGTATCCAGAATCACTAGAATCTAATGAGTAGAATATAATAAAAAATTGATTTTAGGATGCAATGGGTATGGCTTGGGCCTATCCACCATTCCTTTTTGATTTTACCTTTCCTGCAGGGATTCTGAGGGCGAACCTGCACCTCATGTCACCTTTGAGCGCACTTTCCAGCATCTCGATCTCGACCGGCTCTCCGAAGATCACGTCATACTGGAGCTTGGTGAAGCCAGCGCTGCAATAGCAGAACGCGGACGGCACCTCGGATTCGTCATCAAGGATGGAGGCGCGGGCCAGAGGGCAGTGGCAAGCATGGTATCTCTTCAACTTGGGGTCCTGCTCCTCCAGGTACTGCTTAGGGGAGAAAGGTATCTTGGTAACGTAGATCTTGTCGCCCACCCTCCTTCCGATCGATATCTCCTGGTTCGCCTCCACGAATTCCACGACCTCGGGCGTGATCTCCTGCTCGTACCATACCTTGCCTTCCTTCATGAAGCGGGAAATCTCCTCGATGAACCTCCGGTGCTCGTCCCTAAGGTACTCATCAATATCCCCAGCCTTCTCGAATCGCTCTCTATGGCCTAGGAACGCCTCGGCCGGTATGCCATGATAGTTCCAGGTGAGCACCTCGATGCATCTTTCCGGAGGAAGCTCCTCCTCCATCCTGCGCACGATCGATCCAGTCAGATGAGGATACGCCTCCTGCGGCGCCCCCAGCGGCGGCATCTCGATCCCTTCGAAGACCCTGCCGCGCACCTCCTCGCCCGCTAACTCTCCCAATCTCTTGCCTATTCCTGGCAGCACCTCGACCGCGTTAACCAGCCCGGCGATATGTATGAAATAATCGTTCTTTCTGACCATGTGGCAGTAGCGGGCGATCGCGACCAGCCGGTCCTCGGAGTTCCTACCTTCGCTGATAAGGATTGAGATATATCCCTTAAGCAAGCCCAGGTCGGCCCCCTTCAATTCCGAGCCGTTCTGTTCGAGGTATGCCTCGAGGTCCTTTACGGCCTCCACTGCCAGATTGAGCTGATCTGGAGGCACCTTCCTGTTTTCTAGGTAAGCTCGGTACTCCTCTTCCATCAAAGACATCCCCGTCCCCGGGCAAGATCGATGACGCGCATGCTTGGATCCTCGTCCCCTTCGGATGGAGCCAGATGGTTAATAAGGCTGTGCCATGGAAGAGACGGACGGAATTCTTGACCAGGTCGTCCACGGATCACAGGAAGTACTTTCCTTGGGTATGAGTGATCCTCCCGTCGATCCGAACCTCATCGAACCGGAGGTACTGCTTCTTGACCGCCGTCCTTTTATTGCAGTAAGGGCACACCCTGGTGGTCTTCTTGATGCTCGCGTCCTCGAATTTCTCTGGGGTCGCGAACCTCATCCCGATCCTGAACCATCTCCCGCAATTCTGGCAATTCGTGTAAGTCATGGTCTCGGATTGCATCAGGTCACCGTGTGAATAGGGGTCCTCCCAGAGTTAATAACATCGGATAGGCCGGCCGAGGCCGATCAGTGACAAGGGACAACCATTACGCGATAATGGCCATGATTGTTCCTTAAGCTCGAACGTCGAATCATCTCCTCTGGCGCATCATCAATTTATACCACCAGCTAGAATAGAAGGAGGATGACCCCCAAGGAGAGATTCCTGGCCGCATTGGAGCTCCGCGGCACGGACCGGGTGCCGACAATGTACCAGCATCTCGGGGGCTCGTATCATCTCCAGGACAAGACCGGGATATCCTTGGCCGATGGGCTTCAGGAGGCGTCAGATCACAAGAGGCTGTGCTTGGCCGCCCTGAGGGAGTTCGGGTTCGACAACGTGATGGTAGGTTGGGGCGACCTCCTGGCCGAGGCGGAGGCTTTCGGGGTCAAGGCGATCTATAATGAGCATAGGGAGTACCCGCAGGGGCAAGAGCTCCCCCTCGAAATGGTGCAGCAGCTCGAGCCGGTCGATCCGTGGCGCGGCAGCATCTGGTCGGTCCAATTGCGCGCGGCGAAGGAGCTGGTCGAGGAGGTCGGCACCGAGGTGATGGTGATCGGCGCCATGAACGACCCCTTCCTGGTCGCCAGCGCCATCAGGGGCTACGAGCAGCTCCTCCTGGACCAGCACGTCGACCCACCGGGCGTCCTGAGACTGCTAGGGACGGTCCTAGCCACGCTGAAGGAGGGGGCGCGGGTCATGCGGGAGGAGTGCGGGTTGGAGGTGGTGTTCCTCGAGGACGGCCTGGCGGACGGCCTGCAGAACGATCTCTCCAGCAGCGTCAAGTTCGATATCCCTTTCGCGGCGGAGCTGGTGGGGCACATGCGCCATCTCGGATTGAAGGTGATCCTGAGCAATTGCGCGATCGAGGGATACGTCCAAGAGCAATATCGGGATTGCCTCCCTGACGCCATGCACATCGCCTCCGAGGCCGGGTCCTATCCCCGGATGGTGGAAGCGATCCGGGGTGAAAGGTGCCTGGTCTCCGGCATCAGCACCCTGAAGAAGATCTTGCCCATGGCCCCGGACGAGATCGAGATGGAGGCGAGGAAGTTGATCGATTCCTTCGGGGAACGACCAGGGCACATCATCGCCACCGGAGGGGAGATCCCCATGGAGACCCCGCCGGAGAACATCGTGGCGCTCGCCCAGGCGACCAGGTGAACCGCGGGAGCCGACCTGGAAGGCGTGGCTCGAGACGGACAGCGGGCTTAGCCATGCCTCGTCCGGAGCTGACGCGTGCATGCCGATGGAGCCCTCGCTCATCATCGGGCGACTTTGCGCCGGCGCAAGCGTGGTTCCTTGCTTCCAGGAGGGGATCAGCGCGCCCGCATCCTGTTGTTCTTAGGGTTGTGCTCGACCTCAGCCAGGCCCAGCGCCTCGAGTATGGGAGGGATGTAATTGGCGAACCTCCCCCTCAATCCCTTCTTGATGCCGTACCAGCCGCCCACGGGATTGTCCGGGGCCCTTGCCCAGGCCTCGACCGTCCCCTTCTCGGCCGGCTTCTGCTCGTCCGCGCTCCCCAGGGGCATCCAGTCGCCCTTCGCCTTCAGCATCTTGTGCAGGTCGTCGATCGAGCGCAGCAGGTATCTCAGCTCCGTCTTGCCCACCTGGACCACGAGGGCGGACGGGTCAGCCGACTCATCCTTGTACGCAGTGTATTCCGATGTCCCGCTGGGCGTCTTGAGCACCCATGGATCCGCCTTGGTTCCGCTTCCCTTCCCTGGCATTTGAAACACCGCAGGCACAGTCCCAGCTTCGGGTACATAATCCTATCCTTGGCGCGAATGGACTGGCCGTTGGGTGTTGCTCCTGGGAGCGCCATGGTCTGACTTGGACTCGGGCGATCGGCGGTCGAATGATGCCCAATCCCCGAGCGAGGAGAAGGGTCCAAGGGAATGCGCTTCTCCCAACTTATGGAAATGTAGCTCAAGTGGTTCCCTTATGGCGGCCGTCGGAACCCTTATGTTCGACCATCAAGATGATGTGATTGGGGGACAGCCATGGACCTGAATCCGCCCTTGGTGGGTCGAGACCAGGAGTTGGAGGTACTATACGATCATCTAGCGAGAGCCCTTTCAGGAAAGGGCGGGCTGATCCTCGTGTCGGGCGAGGCGGGGATCGGGAAGACCCGGATCCTGGACAGGCTAGGGGAGGCCGCCGCCAAGACCGGCTTCTGCATGATCACGGGAGGGTGCGTTCCGGGGGCACCATTGCCATACATGCCGTTCTACGAGGCCTTCCAATCGCTTGATTCCAGCCCTTTCTCCTACGAAGGCGTGAGCGGCCCCCCGGGGCCCAGAGACCCGACCGCGCTGCTGTTCGAATCCCTCGAGCTCATGACCAGGGAATCGCAGAAGCAGCCCCTCCTGGTCTGCCTGGAGGACCTGCATTGGGCGGACCCGTCCACCATCCAGCTCATCCATTTCCTGGCCCGGAACATCAAGAGCCTTAGGATCATGATCGTCGGGACCTACCGTCCCGAGGACCTTGCGTCGACGGTGGAGGGGGAGACGCACCCGCTGCAGGGCGGCATTCGGCTGATGAGCCGCGAGGGGATCATGACCGAGCTGCACCTGGCCCGCATCGGCCAGGCAGACCTCTCCCGGGCCATCGAGGGCATGCTGGGGTCCCGGGCTGACGCCGAGGTCAAGGCCCGCATCTACGAGCACAGCGGCGGGAATCCGCTTTTCGCCGTCGAGACCTTGAGGATGCTGGTGACCGAGGGCAGGCTGGTGCAGCGCGATGGAATTTGGGTCCTGGTCAGGGGCGAGGACATGACCATCCCGCCGACCATCCACGAGGTGATACTGCGCAGGATCGACAAGCTGTCCAAGGAGCAGAGGAGGATCCTGGAGTGCGCGTCGGTGATCGGGGAGGCTTTCGACCCCTTCCTAATCTCCGAGTCGTTGGAGGTGGAGGAAATGCAAGTCTTGGACCTTTTGGACGGGATCTCAGTCCGGCATCAGCTGGTGGTGGGGCGGGATGACGGTTACAGCTTCACCCATGCCAAGATCAAGGAGATCACATACGACGCCATATCCAGGCCGAAGCGTGCCGAGCTGCATAGGAGGGTGGCCATGACCTTGGAGAAAGCCCTTCCGGATAACACTTTGCTCAGCTCCCTTTCCTGGCATTTCTGCAAGGCGAGGGAGCGGGAGAAGTGCATGAGCTATTCCATCATGGCCGGGGAGAGCTTCATGCTCGAATCCTATTATTCCGAGGGCATCACCCATTTCAAGAGAGCCCTCGAGTCCTTGCCAGACGATGAGGGCCATCTTACCCAGAAGCGGAAGGTGCTCGAAAATCTTGGTGACGCCTACCGGGAGCAGTGCCTGAGCGCGAAGTCGATGGAGTTCTACGACCTTCTCCTGAAGATTACCGATGATTCGAGGGACAGGGCTCGGGTGCTGTGGAAGTCGGCGGAGAACTGGAACCCAAGCAATCTAGGGAAAGGGGACCTGACCCGGGCCATAGAGCTGTTGAAGCAGGCCGAGTCATCTCCCGGCCTCACGCCCGAGGACATCGCCAACATCGAGTATCAGAGGGCCTTCGCCCTGTACTACCAGGATTTGGAAAGGGCGTCCGCCTCGATACGAAGGGCTATCGACCTCTACGCCAAGGCGGGGAACGAGGATAAGGTGATGGAGGTCATGAAGTTCGATTGCCTAATCAAGGCCAGGGGGCTGCGAAATGAGGAGGCACTCAAGGAGGCGGAGGACTTCAGCGAGAAGGCGTATCGGTCAAAGAACAGGAAGTATCAAATCGACGCTGAATGGGCGTCTTCAATCGTCTACTATAAGGCAGACCAATCGGACCAGGCACTAGCTCACCTTTCCAGGTGCCAGGACCTGGCCACTCAATCCGGTGACCTGGACGCCCTCTTCCACTCCCATATCACCAAGGCCGAGCTAGAGGAGGAGCTAGGCGACTTCCGGTCGGCGCTGAAGGATGCCGAGAAGGCTCTGGACTACGCAATCGTCACCGACGACACCATTGCCTTGGCCAGCGCCTATACCCGCCTGGCAAGGTGCAACCTGAACTGCGGGAACCAGGTCAGGGCGGAGACGTACCTAGAAAGGGCATCGCCATATGTACATCAGCTCTCGGGGGTGGTGAGGGGTTGGTTCGAGGGCCTATGGTTATGGAGCAAGGCCAGGTCGGAGGTGGCCAGGGGCGCGGATCCGAAGGGGAGCGAGCATTTCAACAGGGCGATTGAGATCCTCGAGGGGGCTGGTTCTCTGCACTGGGACTGGGCGGCCATGTGCCGCTACGATTACGCGAAAACTCTGATCAGGCAGGGGTCGCCAGATCAGGCCATAGAACAGTTGGACCAAGCATATCGGCTTTGCACCGCCATCAGAAGATTCAGCCTAGGGAAGAAGGTGGAAGAGCTGAGGGCCAGTGTGAATTGA
The DNA here is from genome assembly GCA_964354665.1 of uncultured Methanomassiliicoccaceae archaeon. Classification (GTDB taxonomy): domain Archaea; phylum Thermoplasmatota; class Thermoplasmata; order Methanomassiliicoccales; family UBA472; genus JAJRAN01. Next base: position 18,625 of record CAYHAO010000025.1, read on the forward strand.
TTTTGGAATGGACTATGCATCCTAGCGAAAATCATTAAATATATGCGATTACTCATCTTCAACAAGGTGGTGGTCGTATTTCGGACGAAGGTGTTAAGAGATGCATCGGTAGACTACTAAGTGATGACGCCTTTCAATCGGAGTTTCTGGAGGACCCCAGAGGAACCTTGGAGGAGTCAGGCTTTGATCTTAGTCCAGGGGAGGTCGATGCTCTATCGAGACTTGATGAGAATGCCGTTAAAATCAACATGGAGAAGGATAAAATCGGCATGACCATAATCGTCACTAAGATTCAGCATGGTGGAAAAACAAAGAAATAAATAAACCGACAGAAGACGCCGACTCCAGAGCGCTTCCTAAGCATCCAATGTGATGCTTAAGTCGTTTCCAACATTCGACAGCGATAGTAGTACCTAGGATCAGATCATCCAATCGAAATGATGAAGGGGGTGGCAAGGTCTCGCATCACTATGTTAAAATAAGCTCAGTCGGAATATAGACTGGTATAAGTAAGCGTTCCAATTGCAAAGGTATTTTGGTACGAGCCGAAGGAGGTCGCAATGGAAAAGAAGCCCATAGTACTTGTAAGCCCTCCCCCTTCAGATCCGACTCAGCCCTACTCGAGCCTGCCCATGCTTACCGGGTTCCTTCGTGAGAAGGGCTGCAGGGTAGTCCAAATTGACCTGGGGATGAAGCTTTTCGATGAATGGACAACGCTAGGAAGGCTTGAGAGAGCCAAAAGGGACGCCATCACTAGGATAGGTCGTGCGGACATAGAGCCCGATGACGATTATTTAGAGAGGTTCTACGGGATAATTGGCCTCTCCGATTTCATCGTGGGACACGTGGAGGAAGCAAAGGCGATAATGAGGGACTCCAATCGCTTCTATGATCTTAGGGAATACGAATGGGCATCCACCATCTTGCAATTGGCCTGCGAGCTGGTGTCACTACCAAACCATCCCACCGTGCTGACGCCTTATGACTACTCTGCGAAGGTCCCACTAACATTCAAGGGATTGTTGGAAGCGACATCGGGAAGATATGACAACCTTTTCTTCAACGCCTTCGAGCGTGAAGTGGTCCCCTCGCTCATCGCAATCAATCCTCTGCTGGTTGGAATCTCCGTGACCTATGATTGCCAAATTGTCCCTGCATTCACCCTCTCCAGGCTCCTGAAGAAAGCCGCTCCGAACTTACACGTCACAATCGGCGGAGCCACAATCTCCCTGCTCGAACCTCAGATAACGAGGGACGCCGTTTGTTTCGAGTACGCCGATAGCTACGTTCTTGGTGAGGGTGAGACGGCCTTATTATCCTTAGCGAACAATATTTCGTCGGGACAGGACCCGAGTTCAGGACCTAACATCATTACCAAGACGCACGGCGTGCCGGGGGCGGGGCTCAAATGGAAGTTCGAACAGATGGATGAGCTGCCGCCACCTGATTTCGACGGGCTGGAGCTGAAAAGCTACCTGACCCCCGAGCCTGTTCTCCTAGTCGCATCCACAAGAGGCTGCTACCACAGTAAATGCGCCTTCTGCAATGTTTCGATGAACAAGAAGCGACGGTACAGGTCGAACGCTCGAGGCCAGACCGCATCCCAGCTCAGGGTCATCAATCAGAAACATGGGGCAAGGCGATTCTTCTTCTGTGATGACGCGATTCCCTTGGCGAACATGCTGGAGATCTCAGATTTCGTCATGAAAGAGGCGCAATCCATAACCTGGTCCGGGGAGGCGAGGTTGGAGAGCGACATTGCGGAGCACATCCCCACCCTGAAAAGCGGAGGCTGCCGTCAGCTCACGTTCGGCTTGGAATCCGCCAGCCAACGAATCCTGGACCTGATGGACAAGCGTAACACGGTGGAAAACGATCTCCGGATCCTGAAAGCGTGCATTGATTCTGGATTGGCGGTCAACATGCAGACCTTCATAGGGTTCCCTTCGGAGACGCATGATGAGGCCATGAAGACCATAGACTTCCTGGTCAACAACAAGGACGACCTCATCTCCTTCGGCTTCGGCACCTTCGATCTGTGCCAGGACACGCCGGTGTACGACCATCCAGAAAGGTATGGGATAACCGTTCACCCTTCGCCAGACGAGAATCTTTTCTTCGAGCCTTTCGAATTCGAGCAAAGCTCAGGGATGACCCGCGAGGAGGTGGAATCATTATATATGAAGGCCTCGAACCGACTAGGAAAGGTCTATCGCGGAAGGACGAATTACCTCTGTCGGGCCGCGGGAGCCCACGTCCTTTTACACCTGTCACGTTATAGTCCAGAGGAATTGAACGGGTTCTGGAAGAAGAAGTTGGAAGGACGGGTGCTGAGGAGCCCCTTGCCTGACGATGCCGTTGTGCGTACCCGACCAGACATCTTGACATCTCATCCATTCGATGCAAGGCATTCATTCGATCATCGCGCCTTGGACACGGAGACTGGGGAGGTGCTCGACCTCTCTCCCGAGGAGCAGAAGATGATGGAGATGTGCGATGGGCGCAGAAGCGCCAAGGAGATCATCGATGAATGGGTCAGAGAGAGGGGCCAGGTCGCGCAAGAAAGGACCCTCGACCTGGCTAAAGCGGTAATTATGATAAATAAATTATATATAAATGGTCTTATTG
>CAYHAO010000025.1:21352-23525 GCA_964354665.1 uncultured Methanomassiliicoccaceae archaeon
GACCTGGCTAAAGCGGTAATTATGATAAATAAATTATATATAAATGGTCTTATTGGATTTGACTGGCTTGAATGATGCTAGACTCCGTGGATGTAGGTCCGGTGGCGGCCTTGGCCTGACGGGGACATGTTCCAGAAATAAAGGGAGGGGAGGTCCTCAGCTACCCTCGGTGGATAGGCCATCACGCTGCTCGCTCCAAGAGATCTGATGCTCGAGTCGACTGACCGCAGGCCTCATAAGCCATGAGCGACATCCAGTCAAGCTGTGGGCGCATGAGGGTCGAGCTGTATCACGCATCGAAGTACGGCAATGGGGCCAAGGTCGCGGAGGAGTTGCAGAGGGTCATGGCGGCCATGGGCCATCAGGTGGGCGTGCATCACATCAAGGACTCCAAGGCCAGGGAACTTCCCCAGGCGGACCTGTATGTGTTCGGGAGCCCTGCCCGGATAGGCAAGCCAATAGGAGGCATGCGCCGCTTCCTGAAGAAGGTGAACCTGACTTCGGGGACCAGGTACGCGCTCATCGCCACGCACGGTGCGCCCACTCCCGACAAGAAGACCGGCCAGATGCCTTCCCCTGAGCAGATCGAGAAGTACCAGAGGAGCATTCCCATCATGGACGAGCTGCTCCGGGCCAAGGGCATGGTCAAGGTGGCGGACCTCAAGGTCTACGTGAAGGACCTGAAGGGACCGCTGGAGGAGGGCTGGCAGAAGAAGGTGGAGACCTTCGCCGCGGACGTCATCGCCAAAGTGGGCAAGTGAGGTCCGAGCTGAATAGGTCAACAAACCAATTGGTAATATGTATCCCGGTCGTAAGGTGATGAGCAGGAATGAGCGAAGAAACCGAAAGAGCCGTTGTTCGCGGATTGAAGGACGTTGCTGCCGCTGAGACCAGGATAAGCTATGTCAACCCCACGGGCTCGTTGTATTACGTAGGCTACAACATCGATGATCTGGTGGGGCGGGTCTATTATGCGGAGGTGGCCTACCTCTTCATGTACAGGAGGCTGCCCAACCAGAGGGAGCTGGACAAGTTCAGCTCCGACCTCGTCGCCGAGATGAAGCTGCCAAGCCCGGTCATCGAGAGCATCCGGGCCACCCCGAAGAGCTGCCATCCCATGGACGTGCTGCGGACCGAGGTCTCCCACCTGGGGGAATACGATCCCGAGGGCACCAGCATGTCGAGGAACGCGAACACCAGGAGGGCCATCCGGCTGATAGCGCAAGTCCCGACCATAGTGGCCACGCTCTATCGGAGCCGCATGGACCAACCCGTCCGGCATCCCAAGGATGACTACACCTTCATCGAGAACTTCCTCTACATGTTCAAGGGCACCCCTCCGGACAAGGACGAGACCAACGTCCTGCACCGCCTAATGATCCTCCATGCCGACCACGGCTTCAACGCCTCCACCTTCGCCGCGCGAGTAACCGCGAGCACCAACTCGGACATGTACTCGGCGGTCACGTCCGCCGTCGGCACCCTGAAAGGGCCGTTGCATGGCGGAGCCGGCGAGAAAGTGATGGAGATGCTCGACGACATCGGCCTAGAGGAGCACGTGGAGGAGTACATCCAAGGGCTGTTGGACGAGGACAAGAAGATCATGGGCTTCGGCCACCGCGTATACAGGGCGGAGGACCCGAGGACGAAGCATCTCAGGGGCATAGTGGAGAAGCTGTGCCACCGCCAGAGGACCATGAGCCTGTACAACAAATGCACCAAGATCGAGCGCATCGTCCACGACCGGAAGAGCATCTACCCCAACCTGGACTTCTATGCCGCGGTGGCCATGGACGCCCTGGGAGTGCCCCAGGAGTTCTTCACGCCCTTCTTCTGCTGCAGCAGGATATCGGGCTGGGTCTCTCACGTGATTGAGCAGTACGAGGACGCGGTCCTCCTTCGTCCATCATCGAAATACGTCGGCGAGTTCGGAAGGGCATTCGTCCCGATCGAACAACGATGATTCGGGATTTGGCCCTTCGATGCCAATGGGGGATTAGGATATCACCGCTCACGTCGTATGTAGCTGGCTAGGTGACGGGCTGAGGCGAGATGACGGGGATGTCTAGCCTCAGTGCAACTGGCCAGCGGCGCGCAGTTCGATTATGATCTTGTTGACCGCGTCCTCCACGTCCTGCGGCTTCCGCGCCCCGGTACAGACCACCTTGCCGGA
>CAYHAO010000026.1:0-1281 GCA_964354665.1 uncultured Methanomassiliicoccaceae archaeon
GGGCTTTTTTCGGGAATGTAGGTTTGACAGACAGGGCACTGCTTCATGCGCTTGCTCTCATATGGCTGGCGGTTAAGTTTGGTCCTGAAGACCCAGAACAAAATAACGAATACCGCGAACATCCCGCCGAACATGGCGATGGACACGAAAATGAAAAAGTTGGCCGTCTTCTCCCCCGCCAATTCTACGTTGAGCATCTGGACGGAATAAATGAACTCGACCGTTTTGCCTTCTGGCATTGCCCCGTCGGATGGGTCGTTGGAGTTGTCGACTAGGAGAATGTACTCCGTTCCGGACACGAGCGCCCCGAAATCAGTGGTTTTGTGGGCGAAGTCCACGTTCAAGCAACTGATGGGAAGGTAGACGAAGTTTGGCCCCTCAGTGTATGCTTGGAAATTGGGGACATCCATAAGGAGCACGTCCACCCTCGAATCGTTGACCCCCGTGACCTCAAAGGACAGCTGAGCGCCGTCCTGGGCATAGAAGTCAGCGATGATGGTGTAGTAGTTGGGGAGCAGGTCGTCGAAATCGTTGAATTGATAGTCAGCCGCCTTTGCCGGTCCAGAGCAGATGCCGATCGCTGCCAGGCAGATCAAGAGGGCGATGAACATATTGATGGCGATTCCTCTCACTTCCCCCACCGCCTGATGATTGCGTATGATGAAGCTTATTTCTTTCGGCCCAGGGGAGATCCGATTGCTCGTTGCTGCGCTTGAGGCGCTCGCGCCCGTGGCCTTTTGACCTGCTAGCCTCCCTTACCACTTTCTCCCGCACTTCGGGCAATATTGGAAGTCATAAGGGGCGTTGGTACCGCAATAGGGGCAAATCCTCATGCCTGGTTGGCCGATGGGCGGCGGGGTTTGTGGCTTCGGCTTGCGGAAGAATATGAGGTAGAGGACCACCAGGATAACCACGACGAAGGCGATGGCCGCAACCGCGACCATGATCATCAGATTGGTGAGCATGGCGGGGATATCGATGTCCGTGGAAGTGACAGAGAAGTACACCTGGACCGATCCGGTGGGATTTGCGCCACCTACGGGCATGTTGGTATTGTCGATGACCACGTAATACTCCGTTCCCTGGCCGGGCGTTGCATCGCCTCCAGCCCCCTCCATCAAATTGAGAGCCGAGCCAGGTAGATAGCTGAAAGGCGATCCGACGCTGTACGCATCGAAATTGCCTTTGTCCATGATAAGAACGTCCACGCTCGTGCCAAGCTGGACCTCGAAGGAGAAGGCAACAAAGGACGATTCCCCTGCTTGATAGTAAGCTATGACG
>CAYHAO010000026.1:1381-23444 GCA_964354665.1 uncultured Methanomassiliicoccaceae archaeon
TGACCAATAATTATTTAAGACGGATGACATTAGGGCGCTTTACTCAAGGTGTATGATATGGTCGAGTTCAAGGCCGTCATCAACGACGTGAAGACGGGCAAGTCCTACCAGGTCCCGGTCACTGGTCACCACGCCAACTCCCTCATCGGGAAGAAGATCGGGGATGTCGTGGACGGCATCTTCGTAGGCTTGCCTGGATACAAGCTCTCCATTACCGGAGGAAGCGACAAGGACGGGTTCCCCATGAGGAAGGACCTGCCTGGCGTCAAGAGGCGACGCATCCTGATCACCAAAGGCGTCGGCTTCCAGGCCACTGAGCAGGGCCTGAGGCTCCGCAAGTCCATCCGCGGGAACGCCATCTCCCCCGAAGTGTCGCAGCTCAACCTCAAGATCACCCAGTTCGGCTCCAAGCCCGTGGACGAGCTCATCAAGGTCGAGGAGAAGAAGAAATAATGCCCAACTCCCGTCAGCCCGAGGTCAACATTGGGATGATCGGTCATGTCGACCATGGCAAGACCACGTTGACCAAGGCGCTGAGCGGCGAGTGGACCGACCGCCATTCCGAGGAAGTGAAGCGAGGCATCTCCATCCGCCTCGGCTACGCGGACGTGAATTTCTATAAGTGCAATTCCTGCCAGGGCAGCAAGGCCTATGCCAACGTTCCCACCTGCCGCGAGTGCGGGGGCGAGGCCGAGCTTCTCAGGAGCGTCTCATTCGTGGACGCGCCCGGTCACGAGACGCTGATGGCCACGATGCTCTCTGGAGCGGCGATGATGAACGGCGCGCTGCTGCTCGTGGCCGCCAACGAGAAGTGCCCCCAGCCCCAGACCAAGGAGCACCTGATGGCCTTGACCATCATCGGGGTGGACAAGATCATCATCGTGCAGAACAAGGTGGACATCGTCACCAAGGAAGAGGCCATGGCCAACTTCAAGGAGATCAAGGAGTTCGTCAAGGGCACCATCGCCGAGGACGCCCCCATCATCCCCGTCTCGGCCAATCATAACGTCAACATCGACAAGCTCATCGAGACCATCGAGAAGGTCATCCCGTCCCCCAAGACGGACGTCAAGAAGCCGGCGCGGATGTTCGTGGCGCGCAGCTTCGATATCAACACCCCCGGTTCCGAGATAGAGTCGCTGCGCGGCGGCGTACTCGGAGGCTCGCTGATGCAAGGAAAGCTGGAGGTGGGTAACCAGATCGAGATCGCCCCCGGCCGCAAGGTAGAGCAGGGCCGAGAGTTCACCTGGGAAAAGATCACTACCACCGTCGAGTCGCTGCATGCCGGCGAGCAATCGCTCGAGGTGGCCAAGCCCGGCGGTCTGATCGCCATCGGAACCAAGCTCGATCCGTCCATGACCAAGTCCGACGGCCTGACCGGCAGGGTCGTGGGCAAGCCGGGAACTCTACCCCCAGTAATGCACAAGTTCATCATGAAGACCAAGCTCCTGGAGCGCGTCGTGGGCGCGGCACAGGACCTGGCGGTGGAGAACATCAAGACCAACGAACCGCTCATGCTCTCCGTCGGCACCGCGACCACCGTCGGCGTCGTCAACTCCGCCAGAGGCGACGAGTCCGAGGTTACTTTAAAGATCCCCGTTTGCGCGGAGAGGAACCAGAGGGTCGCCATCTCTCGCAAGATCCAGGGCAAGTGGCGCCTGATCGGCTACGGCATAATCCAATAGAGGGGAAATGCAGAACGTCGTTCTCGATACCAACGCGCTGCTCATGCCCTTCGAGTTCCACCTCAACCTCGACCTGGAGCTGAAGCGCCTCCTCGGAAGCTGCCAGATATTCGTGCCCGGTTGCGTCATCGGCGAGCTTCACCGGTCGAGGAACAAGCATGCCCCGGTCGGCCTGTCCTTGGCGAGGAAATATCCCGTGGCCGAGACCTCGACCCAGGGGGATGCGGGCGTGATCGAGGTCGCACGACGGCTGGAGGCCTTCGTGGTCACCAACGACGCGCTCCTCCGCTCCAAGTTGCGCAAGCTGGGCATGAGGACCATCTACCTTCGATCCGGAAGCCATCTTATGATAGATGGGGACTACTGATCACAGCAACGGCCGGGGTGCGTCCCCTGGTCCGCTCTCCTTTCTCCCGCCCAGCTGGGCGATCCTCGTTTCCAGGAGATGCTTCCCCATCTCGCTGGCCGCGTAGATGGGTATCTTGTTGCCCACCTGGAGCAAGGCCCTGGACTTGGCCTCCTCCCTGACCCAGCGCGAAGCGCAGGCGGAGACGACGTCGCAGGTCTCGAAGAAGAGCCTGGCATCCTTCTGGTCCGCCCCGGTGGTATGCACCGCGAAGATCATCACGCTGGAGCCGAAGCCGTCCCGGATCATGCGGGCGTCCTCTGCCTTGGCCACCGTCACCCCCACCTTTCTGTGACCTAGCTTGAACGCGAGTTGAGTGCCGTTGAACTGGTCGATGCTGCCCTTGTCGGGGTCGAGCACGTTCTCCCTGCCCACGGCCAGGACGACCTCGGCGATGGGCGTGGTCTCGATTATCCCGGAGATCCTTCCGCCGATGCCTTGTATCAGCTCGGGGTCGGTCACCACCACGGTCCCCGCACCGTCCGCCACCAGGACCGCCGCTTCGAGCGTTCCTTGGGAAACGGCCATGGAAAGGAGCTCCGAGACGCCATAGGTCAGGAAGTCCTTCATGCGCATCTTCCTGCTCGGGCTGCACATGCCGTAGTCGCGCATGCGGAACTCCACGTTCTCGCGCACCACGTCGGAGGTTATCTCCTTGATCCCGCGGTGCTTCATGAAGAGCGGGCAATAGGTGACGGCTGGCTTGCCGATGGAGACGACCTTGCCGTCCTCGATGACCACCCTGGTCTTGCCCATGGCCTCGATCACGTGGCGGTTACTCATTCGGATCCCGTTCCGCATCTCCGCCTGCATTAATAACCGATGCCCTGCCTACTTCGCCTACCCGGAAACGATGGTGCGGGGGCGAGGGAGGTTCTGAATAAATTAAATAGGGACGGTTCGCAATGCTGAGGCGCGGCTTCGCCGAACAAGGAGGGATGCTCCTGGAAGAGGAAACGGAAGATCGACTGGTCCTCGCCCTGCGCAAGATTGCGCTCATGGGCGGGATGCATGACTACATCTCCATCTCCTCGCGCGAGCTGGGCGAGACGTTGGGGATGAGCCAGCAATCGGCCTCCAAGCGCATCCTCGAGCTCCTGGGCCAGGGGTGGATCGTCCGCGACCTGGGGGCGAGGCGGCAGCGCATCAAGCTTACCGACAAGGGGATGGAAGCGCTCAGGCGCGAGTACTCCGAGTACCAGAGGATCTTCGAGACCCGCGACCACATCCTGGTGCATGGGGAGGTGGTCACCGGCATGGGCGAGGGGCAGTACTACGTCAACCAGGAGGAGTACCAGGAGCAGTTCTTCTCCTTGCTAGGCTTCAAGCCTTACGAGGGGACTCTTAACGTCAGGGTCCAGCCGACCGACGTTCACAAGCTCGGCCTGCTGCAAGGTGCGAGGGGCATACGCATCAAGGGCTTCGAGCGCAACGGCCGCACCTTCGGGGACGTGGAATGCCATCTCGCCAACATCCAGAACATCGAGTGCGCCGTGGTCGTGCCCAAGCGCTCCCACTATGAGGACATCATCGAGATCATCTGCAAGTACCACCTGCGCCGCACCCTGGGCCTTAAGGACGAGGATGTGGTCGAGGTCCGCATCAATATCGATTGAGGCCTCTCACTTCTTCTGCCTCAAGGCGTATTCCACCGCGGACTGGAATATGACCCTTCCATCGCCCTCGCCCGAGGGATCGAGGCCTGACCTGGTCCAATCAGGATGGGTGTATCGGTGGAAGACCCGCTCCGGATGAGGCATGAGGCCTAGGACGTTCCCCGCCGGGTTGCAGACGCCAGCAATGCTGGAGATCGACCCGTTCGGCGACCACGGATATCCAGCGTACCTCCCCTCCGGGTCCACGAAGCGGAACACCACCTGCCCGTTCTCCTCCAGATTGGCCAGACGGCCCTGCTCCTCGTCGGCGCGGAACATGAGCTTCCCCTCCATGTGCGCGCTGGGGAACATGACCACCTTGCCTTTGGCCAGGTTTCGGGTGAAGATGCAGTTGCCCCCGTTCTCATGCTTGAGCAGGGTGGGAATGCACTCGAACCTCGCCGAGTCGTTGACGTAGAGGGCGGCCTGGGGCTCCTTGCTCATGGTCGAGCCGAAGGCGGGCAGCAAGCCCAGCTCGACCAATATCTGGAAGCCGTTGCAGATGCCGATGACCGGCTTGCCGGACCTGACGAACTCCTCGACCTCCTTGGATAGGGTGGAGCGGATGCGCGCCGCGAAGATGGCCCCAGCCCGGACATAGTCCCCGGCGGAGAAACCACCTGGCAAGGCGAGGACATCGTAGGACTCCAGGTCCCTGCGCATCTCCTCGGGGCAGGAATGGATCAGCTGCTTCAGGTGCACCTTCTCCGGGGACGCGCCCACGTTCTTGAACGCGAGGGACGTTTCCTCCTCGCAGTTGGTCCCCTCGATGCGCAGCACGCAGACCTTTACCTCCTTCGAGCTCATCCCATCACCTTCCACATCGGCTCGCTCCAGGCGCGGCGCAGCTCCTTGACCTCGACGTCGACCAGGACGTCCTTGTCCTCGATGACCAGCATCTTGCCGCCCACCACCCCGATCTTGATGGCCGGGGCGCGCATGCGCTGCAGCCATTCGTTCTCTTTCTCACGGTCGACCTCGACCACCCAACGGGAGTGCGACTCGGAGAAGAGCTTGACCGCGGAGGGCAGCTTGCCCATGGCCACGATGTCGGCGTTGATGCCCAGGTCCCCGCCGATGCACATCTCCGCCAGCGCCACCCCCAGCCCCCCATCGGAAACGTCATGGCAGGAGCGGACCAGCTGCCGGTCGAAGCACTCCCCCAAAGCCAGAATGGACAGGGAGAGGGCGGCCGGCGTCACGCCTGGCACCTCCCCTCCCCTCCCTCCGAACATGCGGAAGAGAGCGCTGCCCGCCATCTCCTGCATGGTCTCGCCCACCAGGTAGATGGGGTTGCCCTCCTCCTTCAGGTCGGTGGTGGCGCACTTGCGCACGTCGGGGACGATGCCCACTCCCAGCACGGTGGCGGTGGGGAGGCAAGCCCCTTTGGAGGTCTCGTTGTAGAAGCTGACGTTCCCCGACGGGATGGCCAGGCCCAGCGCACCGGCCACGTCCCCGATGCCGCGCACGGCCTCGCGGAACTCGCCCAGGCGCTCAGGTTTCTCCGGGTTGCCGAAGTTGAGGCAGTCCGTGAGCGAATGGGGTATGCCTCCCACCGCGGCGATGTTGCGGCAGGCCTCGTCCACCGAGGCCTGTCCGCCTTTGTAAGGGTCCAAGGCGGCGAACCAAGGGTTGACCCCGACGGCGATCGCCAGCCCCCGGTACGACCCCTCCAAGGGCTTTATGACCGTGGCGTCCCCCGGCCCACGCATGCCCAGATTGCCCTGCAAGGGCTTGATCACGGTGTTGCCGCGGACCTCGTGGTCGTAGTAGCGCACCACCCACTCCTTGGAGGCGATGTTCAAATCGCCCAGCAGACCGATGAGGACCTCCATCAGGTCCCTAGGGAGCTTGGGGAACTCCTCCTGCATGAGGGAGGGAGGCTCGACCAGGCAGGAGGGGCGGCAGTACTCCGGCCCCTTGGTGAGGAATTCCAGGTCCATCTCGAAGACCCGAGCGCCATGGAAGTTGAGCTTGACCACCTGCTCCTTGATCACCTTGCCGATGACCGTCGCTGGAACGTCCCAAAGCTGGAAGACGTCCAGGATCTTGTGCACGTTCTTCTCCGGCGCGGCGAGCATCATCCTCTCCTGCGACTCGGAGACCCAGATCTCCCAGGGAGCCAGGCCCTCCTCCTTGAGCGGGACCTTGTCTAGCTCCACCACCGCCCCGCTGTCCCCGGAGAGCGCCATCTCGCCCACCACGCAGGAGAGCCCGCCTCCCCCCAGGTCCTTCATCCCATGTATGAGCTTCCTCGAGTTGACCTCGAGGCAGGCGTGGATCAGCGGCTCCTTCATTATCGGATCACCGAGCTGCACCGCCCCGCGCGACTCCTCCTCGGACTTCTCGTGCAGCTCGGCGGAGGCGAAGGTCACCCCATGGATCCCGTCGCGCCCGGTCCTGCCGCCGACGAGGATGAGCACGTCCCCCGTCCCCTTGACGGCGTTCTTGACGATGTCCTCCCTCTTGGCGATGCCGATGCAACCCACGTTGACCAGGCAATTGCCCACGTAGCGCTCGTCGAACCATAGGCCACCAGCGACCGTCGGTATCCCGATGCGGTTGCCGTAGTCGCGTATGCCCGCCACCACCCCTCCCACGAGGTACTTGGGATGCTTGGTGCCGGGGGGCACCTCCCCCTGATACTGCACCGGGCCGAAGAACAATGGGTCCACCAAAGCGATGGGCTGGGCGCCCATGCACAGCACGTCGCGGACGATTCCACCGATCCCCGTGGCCGCGCCGCCGTAAGGCTCAATGGCCGAAGGATGGTTGTGCGATTCGATCCTCAGGGCGTAGGCATGGTCCTTGTCGAAGGCCATCACCCCGGCGTCGCCCTTGGCCAGCACATCGGGGTGCTGCAGGCCGAAAATGTGCTCCCGGAGGAACTTCTTGGATGACTTGTAACAGCAATGCTCGCTCCACGCCTGGCCGATGGACTGGAGCTCGACGTCCGTGGGCCGGCGCATCTTCATGGCGAAGTATCTCTGGATGGTCTTCATCTCGTCCAGCGAGAGGTTGAGGCCCAGCTTGGAGGAGAGCTCCTTGAGCTCATCGTCCTTCGCGGCCAGGACGTCGATGTCGTAGAGCTCGAAGGGCAGGGGCCGCTTGACCATCAAGGATTCAAGGGACATGGGCATCACTTGAGGACGACCTTGAACTTCTGGATCACAGGGTTCGCCAGGAGCTTGCGGCACATCTCCTCGCATTGTGCCTTGGCCTCGTCCGGGGAGGCGTCCAGCTCCATCTCGAAGACCTTAATGGTCCGCACTCCCTTGATGCCCTTGAAGCCCAGGAGCTCCAGCGCCTTCTTGGTGTTCTGCCCCTCAGGGTCGGCGACGCCAGGCTTCAGCTCGATCCTTATCTCAGCGATGACCACGGATGCACCCGTCCGTGGAATCTCAACCGCAATACTTACAGTTGGCGGTTCGAGCCTGGAAGGCATGAAAGCTTCAGGCGGGGAAGTTGTTCTCGATGTAGATGGTCACGGCGTCGAAGACCCCGTTCAAGACGAAGCCCACCGCCACCGCCGCCAGCAATAGGCCGAAAATTCTACCTAAGGCCGCCGCCCCACTCCGACCCATGCGCTTGAAGATGCGCTCGGAATAGATGAGGGAGAAGTAGCTAATGATCGTCGTCACTAAGATTGCTAGGAAGACCGAGAACAGGTTGAAGTAGACGTCCCCCTCAGCGGAATCCATGGCAAAGGAGACGTAGATCATCACGGTGGTGATCGCGCCAGGGCCGGCGAAGAGCGGGATGCCCAGCGGCACCACGCCAATCTCCTCTCTCTGTATCGCTTCCTGCCTCTCGTCCTCGGTGATCTTGGCCCGGGAGCGCTCGCCCCTCATCATGGCGAATGCCACCGAGAAGAGGAGCAGCCCTCCCGCGATCTTGAACATGGGGATGGTGATGCCATAGATGGCGAAGATTATGTTGCCGAAGAGGCCGAAGGCCACCAGGACCGCCACCATCACCACGCAGATCTTGATGATCACCAGCTTCCTCTCCTCCGCGGTATAGCCTTCGGTGACCGTCACGAAGAAGGGGATGTTGCCGATCGGGTTGACGATGGCGAAGATCGAGGCGAATGCCGTGATGGCGAACTCCCAGCTCATCCAGCTATAGCAACCTCTGCAATGTACTTATGATTTACTGAGGAGGTCGTGGAAGGGCGCGCCTGGCGAAGACCAAGTACCCAGTATGCCCCAGTGACTCGAAGGAGGGCCTGACCCCGCCCTCGTGCACCTCGAGCTGCCTCTGCAGGTTCTCCAACGCCTCGATCTCCACGTAACCATCGGAGCGCAGCGCCCAGACCAGCCTCTCCACCTGGTTGGCGTTGGGCACGAAGGCGCAGAATCTTCCACCGGGCCTCAGGAACCTTCCCAGGTTCGGCAAGGCGTCCCAGGGATTGGGAATGTCCAGGACCACCGCGTCCACCTCCGCCTCCACCGGTGCGCCCACCACGTCCCCGATCCTCAGGTCCCAGGCCCTGACATATGGCGAGCGCTCCACGTTCCTCCTGGCCTTGGCGGCGAACTCCTCACGTAGCTCGATCGAGACCACCATCCCCTCCGACCCCACGGCGTTCAGCAGCGCGGTGGTCAAGGAGCCCGATCCTACCCCAGATTCCACCACGGCATCCCCTGGCTTGAGGTCAAGCTTGAAGAGGATGGTGGCGGCGTCCTTGGGCAGGATGATCTGCGGGCCCCGGTCCAACGACTCCATGAGCTCCTGAGCCCCTGGCCTCAGGACCACGAACTCCTTCTCTCCCAAAGCGATCCTCGAGCCCTCCTCCAGGCCGATGAGCTTGGAGCCGTTCACCACCCCCAGCCCGGGCAACTTGATCATGCCTTGAGCCAGCGGCAACCAATGCCTCTTCCCCTTTTCGTCGAGGAGGTAGACGAGCTCGCCCTCGCACAGCATCAAGGCTAGATGGCGAGGGCATAGAAAGGATTTTGCGGCGCTCGATGGCGCCATTCGTCTACTTCAATTGCTTTCCGCATCTGGGGCATTTGAGGTCGTGCACCGATATGGCCGCCCCACAGCTTTCGCAGCGAGGAGCGCCCTCCAGCTGTTGCACCTTCTCCTTCTTCTCCGGTGCGGGGGCAGGCGGCTCGTCCTTCTGCTCGTACTTGTAGCTAGGAGAGTCGTACTGGGGCTTGGCCGGGTACTCTGGGGCCTTCTTGCGCTTGCGCATCACCAGGAGGTAGAACAGCAGCAGACCGAGGAAGATCAGGAGGAAACCGAGGATCGGCCAGATGTAATTCCGCTCGTCATGCTTGACCTGGTCCAAGAAGATCACCAGGGCCGTGCACAAGCCAAGTACCAACCAAGAGGCCATCGTAAAAGCGACTATGTCCGCCATCCCATCACTGTCAGATAAATGTCTGACAGATTATTAAAGGTTGTTGCTGCACTCGCCGGTCAGGACCGCTTGACCTCCTCGATGTACCAGCGCAACGTCTTCACGAATCCGTCCAAAGGCCGCTCTCCGCGCACCTTCTCCAGCATGACCGTCCTCCATTTGCTGGCGTAGTCCTCGGGTATTCCCAACGTCGACGCCGCGTTCAGGCGCCTGAGCAGTTCCAGTCTCCTGGCGCTCGTGTCGAAGGGCGCGACCATGCTCTGGAAGTGCAGGTCCAATGCCCCGTCCGCCCTCATGGTGAAGAAGTAGTGCCCTTGCCCCTTGTGCGCGAGGTAGGGCGTGACCGCGCTCAGCCCCCGATAGTCGTGCCACCAGAACCTCATCTCGCTCTCGTCGCAGAAGTCGAGGATGGCCTTGGCGGCGTCCGCGTCCACGCTGGACCAGGACTCCAGCTGTCGGAAGAAGGCCAGGCGCATGGCCTTGCCCTCCTTGACCAGGGCGGGCAGCTGATAGGGCAGCTCCTGGGGTGGCTTAAGCGGCGCTTCCTCTATCCTATCCTCGACTTTTGCACTGGGCGCCTCCGCCTTGGTGATCGATGCTGGGGCGGCCGTGGGCTTCGCGGCGCGCTTCTTGTTCTCCTCGGATAGCGAGACCGCCCTGCCGGTCAAGCGCTGCACCTCTCCTCCCCGGTCGCGCCACCAATTCCTCGACCACACCCGGTCGACGGCCCATCCCCGGTCCTCCAAATACCTTTGGCGGATGACGTCCCGCTCCCGGGCGCTCCTCGCGCTCTGGAAGCTTTGCCCATCGCCCTCGATCCCCAGCACGTAGCGGGCGTCGTCGTTGGGGTCCACCACCGCGAGGTCGATCTTGTAGCCGGAGAAGCCCACCCGCTCCTCGACCTTCAGGCCCTGCGCCTGCAAGGCCTCCTTGACCTGCCTCTCCAAGGAGGGACCGAGGTCCTGAGCCGCCATCGCGGCGGTAGGCGCGCCCCCGTCCAGCCTCTTGAGCATGGCCGAGACCTCGTCCCGCCGCATGGCCGAGACCATCTGCGCGTAGAGGAGGTAGTCCTTCAGCCTCTTTGGGCCTAGGTTCTTCGCGTCCTCCACCGGCAGCTCGGCCGGTTCGAAGGACGCCACCACCACCACCCTCTCCCTCGCCCTCGTGACCGCCACGTTCAATCGGTTCTCGCCGCCCTCTTGGTTGAGCGGACCGAACTGCACCCTCATCTTGCCGGAGGCGTCTTTGGCGTAGGCCACGGAGAAGATGATGGCGTCGCGCTCATCCCCTTGGACGTTCTCGATGTTCTTGACGAACGGTCGGTCGTCCAGGTTCCTCTGCGGCGAGGACGAGGCCGCGTAGAGGCGATCGAACTCCTTGTCCTGGGAACGCCTCCGCTCGATGGCGTCCTCCACCAGGTCGCGCTGCTGCTCGTTGAAGGTTATCACCCCGACCGAGGGCATCCTTCCTTTGGATTCCCCCTCGGACAGCAGCCAATTCACGACGTCCACCACCTTCTCCGCCTCTTTGGGGTTGGTCCTCTCTTCCCAGACCCCGTCCACGCGCACGAAGTCGATGGGGGCGCTCTCGAACCTCCTCTGGACGTTGGCCGATATCTCCAGGTTGCCGTCGTAGAAGGCGTGGTTGCTGAAGTCGATCAGCTCTTGGTACTTGGAGCGATAGTGCCAGCTCAGGTAGCGCGGGGTCATGATGCGCATGCTCAGCACCAGGAGGCTCTCGGCCTCCGTGACCTCGTCCAGCTCATCATCGCCCTCCCGGGTCTGGAACAGGTCGAAGGGGCGCAGCTGCTTCTCGTCCCCGGCGATGAGCACCCTCTTGCCCCGGTACAGCGATGGCAAAGCCCGTTCCACCGCAAGCTGGCTCGACTCGTCGAAGATCACCAGGTCGAACATGCCCCTCTGGAGCGGGAAGACCTCCGAAGCGGCCTCCGGGGACATTAGCCAAATGGGGGCCACGGTCATCAGCTGGAATTGGTACTCCTCCACCAATTTGCGCGGCGGCTTCACCCTCCTCTTCTTGGTCAGCTCATTGATCAGCTTGTTCCAGTCCGTCTCCGCCCTGCGATTGGGATGATGCTCGCCGGGGGGAAGCTGAGGTCTCCTCGCCGACTCGAGCGTCCTCCAAACCAATCGTCGGCGCAGCAGCTCCCTCCTTTGGTCGAGCAGGGAGGCGAGCCGCTTCTTGAGGTCGAGGTAACGCGAGAAAGGCTCGCCGGAAAGGCGTGCGTCCCGGGACTCGAAATCGACGATCCAGCGAAGCACGACCTCCTGCTCCACCACCGCGGCCCACTGCTCCCCTTCCGCGGGCAGCCGCCGGCGGCAAAGGTCGTGGACCTCACGGCTCAATGGGTCTAGAGCCGCCGCGGCCCGGTCGTGCTCCTGCACCTTGTCGAAGTCCACCAGGGCGGCGCGCATGGCTTCTAATCTCGAACCAAGCTCGTTCGGTGCGGCCCCGAGCGAGCGAAGCCCAATCGCGCCATCAGGGGTCATCCAGCGCGAGAGGTCATCGAGAGCGCGCGAAAGCTCCTTACCGGCCAGGAGGCTGCGCTGCATCTCTTGAGCGTTGGCAGTCCGCGGGTCGCCGGGCTTGGAGCTTTGCAGCGAGGTGAAGGCCCGGTTGGCGGCGTGCCATTTCGGATTGAGCGATTTGAGGGTCTTTCCTTCGAGCGAGAGGTAGTCACCGATTGCGACCAAGGCCGCCTCCTGCTCCTGCGGGCTGCCGACGAGCAAGGCCTGCGGCGTCGCAGCGGCGATCGCTTTGGACAAGGCCGCATCCAAAGAGAACCTTGCGTTTAGGTCGAGAGGGGCGAACGACGCCCTTCCCGACCATGGATATGAAGGGCGATCGAAGCGCAAGAATCCCGCCTGCAGGTCAGGCAGTCTTTGCAGCAAGGCTGTGAGCTGAGCCTGAGCTAGGCGGAAAGGGACGGTCCCCAGGTCCAGTTTGGGAACATATCCTGATCTGGCCCTAAGGTAAAGGTCCCTGGGCTTGGCGCCGTTGGGCATCTCCTTCCACAGGGGCTTGACCATGAGGTTGAGCTCGGCGACGGTGGCGTCGATCTGCGCGCTGATGTCCCAGAACAATCGCTCCTGGACCTCATCGAGGGGTGGAGGGTCCCCGTTCATGCGCTTGGCTATCGAGGCGTAGACCGCGGTTCGATCGGCCCTCGCATCGTGCAGCAGCACCGCTGCGTCCGCCAAGCCCGCCCTTCCCAACCTCTGGTACACGACGTCCAGGGCAGCACGCTTCTGGCATACCACCAAGGCCTTCTGACCCTTGGCCAGCGCGTTGGTGATCAGATTGGTGATGACCTGGGACTTGCCGGTCCCTGGCGGTCCGCGTACCACCACTGCCTCCGCCTGCTGTGCCTCCAGCAGCACCAGGTCCTGACTGGAGTCGGATGGCAGCACGGTGTTGATCTCCCTGTCCAAGGTGGAATCTAGGTCCACCTGCTTGGTCACGGCACCGCGAATGGAGCGGAGCGCCTGCGCTTCGAGAACGTCGTCGACCACCCCTTGGTCCACCTCACCCTTGCTTGCACGGTCGATCATCTCCTCGTAATCGCGGAATATCGCCGTCGAGCCCTGAGGGAAGTTGCCGACCAGCGCGAAAGGCATCAGTCGCAAGTCGATCAACGGCGCCTTCGCCACGTCCTCGGAGGTCAAGGCGTTGAGGGTCGGCACCTTGTCCAAGGGCGTGAGAGGTTCGAGCTTAAGATAATCCGACAGCAGGTCCTGCAGCTTTATGAGAAGGAACTCGCCCAGGCCCTCCCGGGGCGCTTCGTCCATGAGATCATCGAGCTTATCTTGGAGGTCCTCGGGTAAGGTCAGGTCGCAGACCCTCCTCAAGGCCGCGATCAAGGCACGATTTAGCACCGGGGACTCGTCCTCGTTGAAGATGAGGTACCAACCGGGAATGCCTTCGTACCTCACCCTCTCGAATTTGATCGGGAAGAGGACCAGAGGAGCGCGGACGTAACCATCGGGGCAAGCGTGCCCCACGAGGAAAGGATATCCCAGGTAGGTGTCGCTCATTCCAGTCTCTTCTAGGATCGTCCTCGATGTCCTTTCCAACGAGACGATGTTGGAGCGGACCTCCTCCACGCCCTTATCCCTCTCCGTGTCCTTGAGGAGGGTGACAGAGGAACGAGTCCACACCGCCTTCTTCAGCGCCTCGTCCAACTTGCGCTCGTCCCCGTCCCAAAGAGCCCCGAGGTCCAAGGCGTACTTCTTGTCCGGTCGCCTGAGGAATATAGAGCGGTTGCGCCAATCCACCTGCAGCATCCGGTCTCTATAATACTTGAGCCGCGTCACGAAGCGAGCGGCCTGATCAGGAACAGCCTCTTTCCCATCCACATCTGAAGAAGCGGAAGGCCAGATATTAATGATTTCGCGTACCCGGGTTCAGTTGAATTCGATGCCTTGGCCTTTATTTGAAAATGGAAGATGCGAAATTGCATGCGCATCCATGATAGAAAATCGCAGAAACATGAAAATCGAGGAAAGGTGTTTGATGACGTTCGCTCGTTTGTACGAGCGACCCTTGTAACCTAATGTTAGAGGGTTTACTTCTTCTTGGGCTTTGCCTTCGCCTTCGGCTTGGCCGCCACCTTCTTGGCCGGTGCCTTCTTTGGCTTAGCCTTCTTTACGTTCGACTTCTTGGCCACCTTCTTGGGGGCCGCCTTCTTAGCCGGTGTCTTTTTCTTAGCTACCTTAGCAGGCATTTTGTTTCCCTGTTCCTTTCGCACACAAAACCGTCCGCGAATCTTCCGGTATGGATGCGATTTTCATGATAATAGTACTCATGTCACATATTAAATATTTCGGCCTCGATGATAATTGTGATAACTCTCTCTGGGAAGGTCATTTCTTTTTGATTAGGATAATAGGATAGAAAAAACGGTTCAACCTTCTGGACATTCTTGGGTTGCGAAAATGAGCAAGCCAGTAGGGTGAACCGCTGCTAAATTCCGAGTTCATTTTTTCTTTGCAGGCTTCTTCTTCACAGACTTGGCTTTGGGTTTTGCTTGCGCCTTCGGCTTTGATATCGCCTTCTTTGCGGGTGCCTTCTTCGGCTTCTCTATCACCAATTCCATGGGGACGGTGCAGCACACAACATCGCATTCCTTGCACTCACAACCATCATCCTCGATGACAATCATCAAGCCGCACTCCGGGCACTCGTACTTCTCACCTTTCTTCTTGGCCATCGGTTCCACCTCAAGCAAACCTCACGGCTTGCTGAGATAATATTCATTCCTCAATTCCATAAACGTTTCCAATTAGATTGATACATTTTTTTTGTCCTTGACAAAGGTAGTGATCAAAGGGATTGGGGCATCGCTTCTCGTTAATGCATGATCAACTACCATTGTAACCTTCATGAGATTCGTTCAAATTGAGTTAGAAGGAGATACATTATTATGCCAATAATTTTGATTTGGATTGAGTACGCTCTCTATTCTGAATGGGAAGATAATTTCCCAGGCGAAATCGGTACTATTAACTTCACTGGAAGAAGCGCTGTTCCACAAGGCTCGCCCGTTCCCAAATAATCACGTTCCAAGCGTGGGTTTCTTCCCTATTTTTCTCATCCAAATTGCAGAGGTCCAGGACGTACAGAGATGCCGTGACGTTCGAGTTATGGAATCGACTTGGGTTTGAAATATAACAGTTCAAATTTCACCCCCCGCACCACTGTTCGGGGGTTATATAGAGAAGAAATGAAATGTACCCCCCCCTCTCAGTCTATTTAATATGTATTAGTTTATTTTATTAGGTCGCCTTGAGGATGAGGTCGTCGTCCGTAATCGTCGTCAGGGATGCGGTGAGGTTCGGGCTATGAGGCAACAGATACATTATTCTGAAGAGCCCATTAATAACATATTGAGCGTGGATGAGGTGTGACCATTGTGGGACTTAAGAATATGTCGAGGGGACCGCAGAAGGAGGTCAAGCGATGACCAAGCAAGACATCTACTATGACCTAGGCTACATCGTGACCGTGCTGTTCGCCTTCGCCATAGGGTATATGATGGGAGCGATGTACTAAGCTCCCCTACAGCAAGCTTTCTCGAGGCTCGAGGCCTTGTGAAATAGGGATGCCGTGAGGTTCGGGCTGTGAGGGATAGTCTGGAGCCAATAATTTTTTCTCCCCGCAAATCTTAGGGATTCTGTATGTAAGGTAAAGCGTTCAATCAGATGGTCGCCTGTTTTCTGATATATTCCACCATTTTATCTGCCCATAGCTCCAAATATTGTTCTCCATTCCTAGCATCTGCTTTTCGAGGATCACCAAGCACACCATTTTCCGATACGGCCTTGATACCTTGACTCGCCATTTGACCCATTATATCCTCGAACTTACCCATAAAACCCCTCTCGGTCACCTTCATATCGACTAAATCCTTGCGTATGGCTAGGACCATTGATGTTTCTGATTCGCCCGCATGGGCCCCCGACTCAGCAGCTGTAATTCCATGTTTAGAAGAAAATCCAGCAAGTAGTTCAAGAAGGCCCTTCAGGTCAGTATAGGATATGATTTTAGCCTTTTCAAGACTGTGATTAAGATCATCCGTCACCTGTCGTACAACCTCGAAATTTCCCCCATGAGATGGAAGTACGACGATGTTCTTGAACCCCTGGTGTGCTAAGCTAACGCAGTAGTCGCGAATCAGGCTCCTGAGCGTTTCAAATCTAAGGCTGATGGCTCCGGGGAATACCATATGGTGATCGGAGCAGCCAACATTTATTGAAGGAGCTTGAAGAGCCATGCCGAGTTTAGCAGTAACTTTATTAGCCAATGCATCACCAATTAGCGAATCGGTACAGGTAGGTAGATGCGGCCCATGCTGTTCATTTGAGCCCACAGCGAATACAATTGTGCGAAAACCTCTGTCTAGGGCTTTCTGAATATCAACCCGCGTCATCTCCGATATGCGAACCTTGACCATCCGTATTTTCCCCAGTATATTTCTAGCGGGTACGGCTAGTTAAACCTTGAGTAATAAGGTCGGAATTAGGGGCGTATAAGGATGCCGTGAGGTTCGGGCCTGTGAGAGATGAGCTGAACCCTCTCCTGTTACTCTTCCCTATTACTCAGCTTTCTCGATGCTCTTTCGATCGTAGTCGCTGGACCCTATGCTCAAGGAAATGAAGATGCCATCACAAGAATAACAGCGATAGGCAGAGAAGTATTCGTTTGTCAATACCACCTCAGCAATTAGCTGCCCTCCTAAAGCTCCAAGTACCTTATGCTGCTTCTCGCTTTGGCCGTACCACCTAAGTGCGGAACCAGCAACCATCATAGCATAGCCAGGCTCCATTTCCTTTCCACATTCGGGGCATTTCATTCAGCTCTCCCCTGGATGCTGAGCGAGATATTGGTCGATCTTTTGCAATTGCAGAAAAGCTATATCGATCGTAGCATTCTTCTGCCAAACGTAATCAATAAACGCTATAGTCTCTACCTGTGCCAATACGTAACTTCTAATGAAAATCACATTAGGACGTGGATAGCTAGTTCCCCATAGAAAATAAATTGCCCCATCGCCAAGGTTAATATTTTCACTTCCAAATACCCAAGCTGATCTCAAATCAAACACCTCACGACTGTCACTCGTCGAGTTGAAAACGTCAATAATAATGTTGAGACGAATCGTGTCATTGTTTAGATATGCATAACAATTTGAATTTATATTCGCCTCACCTCGTATTGGGGGGGTATATATCCAATCGGGCCCGATGTCACTTGGCTTAAGAATCATCTGTTCTGCAGGAGACGACTCTGGAGATCGATTCGATGGAAAGAGTACATAGATAGTGAAAGCTAGGATGATGAGAACTACAATGTATGTTGTAGCAATTTTCTTGTTCTCGCTGACCATCCAACTCCCTTATCGCATTCGGGTCCAGGATATTAAGAATTGGCAGTGGGAATGCCGTGAGGTTCGGGCAGTGATAGATGAGCAAACCCTTTCCTCATTTTTTCTAGGCCCAGGACTATTAACCTTGGGCAAGATTGTATTCGAACCTGCCCGTTTCATTGCTCAATCCACATACGCTGACCACAAAGATGCCTTGCGGAATTAGGGTCCCACCTGCTTCGTTCGTTGCATTAATCCTTGAGAGGCCCAAGTTATAGGCGAATGGCCCCCCCTCCATCATGGAACGCATGTTCCCTTCTGAGAAGCCATATAAGCGAATGTTTCCACCAGTGATGGTGAAGTTCATTCTAGCTCCATCGGTCAATATGTACCAGCCGCTCGATACCCCTCGCTCGACATTTACACCTCCCAGATTTCCTTGGGCTGAATTCTCGATACTGTTCGGATCTGCCCAAGCGAACGCGTTGGTATTTCCTGTCTTGACCTCAGCATTGTTGGTCTGGTTAAGCACCAGATCGAGGTGAAGGTCGGGCCCATTTATACGATAGCCGTAGATCATATTGGGGTCGATGCCATAGAAGCTCACCGTTGCGAAGTCGATTCCTGAAGGTCCTGGGCAGAATCCAAATGCCCAAACAACGTTCTTGATGCCGAATGGGGTTGGTAATTTGCATGTGCCAAGCTGATAAGAGGAGGTAAAAACTATTCCTGAATTGTACAGCTTCTCGTTCAGCTCAGGGCTCGAGGTATTGAACGGCCCAATGCTCCATGCACCTTGTGCGTGGCGTTCCGTCTTATATGAGCCATTAATAGAACTGCCATTGTAAGTGCCAAGAATGGAATAAATGAAATAGTCACCATCATGCAAACCAATTTCGCTGTAAATGGAAGGGTTTGTGGTTTGCTTCGGGGCGAGAATGACGACCGCTGATGAAATGACGAGGATAACAATCGCCATTACGACAATCGCAATAATCTTCTTTGTTCTACTTATCATCCAACTCCCTTATCGCATTCGGCCCAGGGATATTAAGAATTGGCAGGGATGCCGTGAGGTTCGGGGCGTGAGACGATAAGTATTGCTCGGATTCCTTGTCCTACTCTTCGAACCTCTTCGTGGCTCCAGAACTGTGTCCGTAAGAAATCAGCCCATATGCGACGGCCCATCCTAGGACTGTTCCCCACACAAGATGGGGGAGGAACGAAAAAGCGATCACGTCGAGTATCGGTTGATCAAGCCATATCGCGAGCGGGATGCAGCCAAGAGGTATGGTCACAGCTCCCGCGGCAATGCCGAGTGCAATTCCTTTCCCCATGCTGTCGATGCGCAGAGCCTTAATTGTCAGCACTAACAAGGAGAACACGATCCCTCCAGTGAGGCCGACGAGATTGTGAACCAAAATCCCGACCAAGGCCCCATCTCCTAGTTTTTCCCCGACCATAGAGAAGAAAGTGTCTGCTGGCATACCTGCAACTAAAAACGTCAGCACCATGACGATATCCATTAGAACAGTACCAGCAAGGCCCCCGATAATGCCGAATGCAATACCCCTGAGGAATAGTTTATCACAATGCATTGTTGATCATCCAATGCGGCTCATCGTGTCTCTTGCGAACGCCCGGGCTTTCACGAGCCTGGCCTCGTAAGGTTGACCTTGGCTGTTATGATTCTTTGCAAAAAACCGAATCTCTTTCTTTGGTGCGATCTTCATCATCATCTCTATACTCTTGGCTAACTCTCCTTGACAGTCGAAGAACCCCACAAGTTTCGCACCAGCGGCTGCTTGTTTGAACTTTGCCATCCATTCCTGGAGCTCTGGCGCATCTTCTGGGGCACAATGTGTCACAAACAATGCTACTTTTCTTCCGTTCGTACATTGTTCTTCCAGGAATTCCTTTGTCTTCTTGTCTGGACCGGACTGATGCGTCGGGAAACCAAGGAATGAGAGATCATAAATCCCAATATCCTGCACATCTTCGACCCGCTTGAGCTCCTTCTCACCAGTTATCTCACCATAGATGGTCTCGGCAACCTTTTTGGTATTTCCAGTCGAAGACATATATGCGACAAGCACTTTCATTCTGTCCCTTCCTGCTTTCTACTCTCATTTGGGCGAGTACCCTTAAAGATAACTATGCAGAGGTCCAGAACCTGTACGATCCCGTGAGGTTCGGGCTATGAAAGACGAAATGGAACCTTTTCCTTTTCTCCTTTATAATATCTTAATATATGCAGCTCAAGAGCACCACACAGAGAGTCTCTTCAGAAGTGAATGAATGAAGTTCATTTCTCTCGTAGAGTTCAAGAAGAAACCCACGAAAGAGTCCATCGCCTAGAATCTGTTCAGCGAGATTTGCTCTTCGCCCGATCGTAGGAACGCTCCACCGCCTCCAGGGTAATGAACTCCTTCTCCAACGAAGCCCTCTCGAAACGGAATTCCCTCACGAAGTCCTCCACCTTCTCTTCGAAGACCTCGCGATCTCCCAGTCCGGTGTCCAGGGTCAGCGCCTTCTTGTACCCGGCGGTCTCGAACATCCACTTGAGCATGCTGAGATCTCCCTTGTCCACGCCTCGCGTCAGCTCCATCTTGAAGATCAGCTCCCGCCAGTTCTCCGCCCAAGCGGGGGTTAGATAAAAAACGCCAGGATAGCGCTTGAGCAGACTGTAGTAGCCGTCGGTTCCTCCCAGCACGGCGGCGATGCAGTCGTCAACCGGCCTGCCTTGTTCGTCTGTGAGCAATGTGAGCTGATACTTCGTCTCCGCCTCGATCTCCGGCAGGTGCTTGAATGCGTTACCGCAGAGGCCATAGAATAGCATGATTGAATGGCACTTGGGACCGATCAGCTCGACCGCCTTGGCCACCTCAAGGCGCAAAACCTGCGGGTCCTCGTGCAACGCCATCGACTTCATGAGGACGAGTAGGTTGAAACCGTTCTGGGGGAGGGCGTCAAGTTCGCTCTCCTTAATCGACGACACCTTCGCTTTGGTTCCAGCTTTCCTCAGTTTCCGCACTAGGTTCCGTGAATCGTCGTTCTCGATGACCAGGACGTTCGCAATGTCTGTGTCCCTCAGGATTGAGTGCACGATTTCGTCCTCGAGGATAGGGCAGCCGACGATGCCAAGGTAACCTTTCGCCTCGTTCACGTCTACGCAAACGAGTAAGTTCCCTTTCATCGTTGCGGTCCCCCATCATTTTTCACATCGGGATGCCGTGAGGTTCGGGCATCCTGAAACCGACTGACTAGGGGTTCATAGGCTCATTTCCGCAGTTGGAAAGTAATTTATAGGCTCATGGCATTGAGCGCCACCAATGGCAGAGACTGCATTCCCTAGGAAAGCGAAGCTGTTCCTCTCGCTCCTTCTCATCACCGCAGCGTTCGCCATGTATTGGGGCTGGGGTCTGATATACGGCACCTGGAACATCGTGGCCAAGGATAGCATGGGAGTCTATGCCATCGTCATGATCCTATTGGCCTTCGGAATCCTCGGGCTGCTCCTTTCCTGGAAACAGAAATAGGGCGAGCCAACAACGAATTTTGTATCTAATCTTTAGTAAGATTTTCCATCGGCGTAGCCTACATGGCCCTTGCCGCATAAGTGGGCTTGTCCGTCTCCTTGCCGCAGACCACGCACCTAGCGTGGAAATCCTCTTTGATATAAGGCGTGCCTAGGATCTTGAGCTCGGTCCTGGTCTCGATCTCCCGACCGCACGGCTCCTCCCCGCACCAACCGAAGCGCAATATCTTCTTGGGAGGGTTCTCTAAAGTGTCTATCGTGGCCACGGCAGTGGACAGCCTCTTCCAGGCGTTATCGTTCATGGCCTTCATGATCTCCTGTAGCTTGGAGCGCACGTCATCGATCGTGGTGGCTCGAGGGAACGAGCCTTTCACGCCGTCGTGCCTCACCGCGAAGCAGACCTTGCCCTCGGCGATGTCCCTCTGCCCGAGCTCAAGTCGAAGTGGTACGCCCTTGATCTCCCAATTGAAGAACTTGCTGCCCGGCCTCTCGTCCTTGTCATCGAGGTGAACTCTGACGCCCGCCCTCTTGAGATCATCGCGCAACCTCTGCGCCTCCGCCATGACCTCCTCCACCTTTCCCTTGGCCAGGATGGGGATGATGACGACCTGGATCGGGGCCACGTCGGGCGGAAGTACCAGGCCCTTGTCGTCGCCGTGGAAGGCCACCGTGCAACCTACCAACCTCTCGCTCATGCCGTAGGTGGTCTGGTGCACATGTTTCAAAGTCCCGTCGACGTCCTCGTACTTGATGTCGAAGGGCTTGGAGAAGTTATCCCGGTAGTGGTGGATGCTTCCTAGCTGGAGCGACCGCCCCTCCAGCAACGGGCAATCGACCCCCACGGTGTAGTAGGCGCCAGGGAACTTGTCCCATTCCGTCCTTGTGAGCAGGAAGTAGGGAAGGGCGAGGTGCCTCATCACCTTCTCCAGAATGACGAAGTCCTCCTCCACCTGCCTCTGCGCGTCCTCCTCCGTGGTGTGGCAGGTGTGCGACTCGAAGAAATGGATCTCGCGCACCCGGATGAAGGCGCGCGTCATCTTGGTCTCGTATCTAAATGTGTTCACGATCTGGTAGGTCTTGAGGGGCAGGTCGGAGTGGGACCTTACCCACAGGGCGAAGATGGGGTACATGGCCGTCTCCGAGGTAGGCCGGAGGCACATGCGGATGTCGAGCTCGTTGATCCCAGCGTGCGTAACCCAGTATACTTCTGAATCGAAGCCCTTGATGTGGTCCGCTTCCTTCTTGAACTCCGTCTCGGGGATGAGGAGAGGGAAGCATACCTCTTGGTGGTTGGTGGCGTCGAGCTCCTCGCGGATGAACTCGTCCGTCAGGCGCATTATCTTCCAACCATAGGGGGTCCAGACGTTCATTCCCTTGATGGGATAGCGCTTGTCGGTGAGGTTCGCGAGCTCGACAATCTCGTTGTACCATTCGCTGAAGTCCTCGGATTTCTTGACCACCATGTTCATCCACCGGAGCGATTTGGGAATATCATTCCCTTCTTATATGCTTTGAATGGCGGGGGG
>CAYHAO010000027.1:0-23292 GCA_964354665.1 uncultured Methanomassiliicoccaceae archaeon
CACTTTGATGACCCTCAGCGAGGTCGTCAAGTTGGAAGGGGAGGCGCCGAACTTCACGGTCTGGGTCAGAAAGAGCCCGAGGCACGTGAACGAGGACCGCTGCGTCGGTTGCGGTCTGTGCGCCGAGAAGTGCCCCTCCAAGGCGGCCAACGAATATGACCTGGGCCTTTCGCAGCGCAAGGCGATCTACGTCGCATACCCCCAGGCCGTGCCGATGAAGTACTCCATCGACGCAGCGAGGTGCCTATACCTCACCAAAAACCGCTGTGGGAATTGCAAGAGAATCTGTCCCGCGGACGCGGTGGACTTCGAGCAGACGGAGATCATCGAGAAGGTCGACGTGGGCTCGATCGTCCTCGCCCCCGGTTACGAGGTCTTCAACGCCAGGTTGAAGAAGGAGTACGGCTACGGCGAATACAAGAACGTATTGACCGCCCTTGAATTCGAGAGGATGCTCTCATCGAGCGGGCCATTTGAGGGGCATGTGGTCCGACCGAGCGACAACGTCACCCCAAAGAACGTGGCCTTCATTCAGTGCGTCGGCTCCAGGGACGAGAAGGTCGGTAACAGCTACTGCTCGAGCGTCTGCTGCATGTACGCACTGAAGCAGGCCATCATCGCTCAGGAGCATTCCCCCGGGCTCAAGGCCACCATCTTCTTCATGGACATCAGGGCCGTGGGCAAGGAGTTCGAGGATTACAAGGAGAGGGCGGAGAAGGAGCAAGGTATCAGGATCCACAGGGGAGTTCGGGTGGCCTCGGTCGAGGAGGACCCCGAGACCAAGAGGCTTCTGCTCCGCTACTCCGACGGGGCCGAATCCAATCAGGAGGAGTTCGATCTGGTGGTGCTCTCCGTCGGCTTTGAGCCGCCCGCGGACGCCCACAGGCTGAGCGACGTCCTCGGCTTCAAGTTGAACAAGTATGGGTTCGCCCAGACCGCGGTCTTCGACCCGTTGTCCACCAGTCGCAAGGGCATCTACGTCACCGGAGCCTTCTCCGCTCCCAAGGACATCCCTCAGTCCGTGGCGGAAGCCTCGGGAGCGGCGTCGAAGGCGAGCGCAGAGGTCTACCAGAACCGTATCCACTACAAAGCCCCAGAGGTCCCTGAGACCGATGTGGCAGGTCAGGAGCCTAGAATCGGGGTATTCGTCTGCGATTGCGGCATCAACATACGCAGCACCGTAGATGTGCCAAAGGTCGTCGAGTACGCCAAGAACCTTGCCAACGTGGTCTGGAGCGAGGAGGGCAAGTACACCTGCTCCGCGGACTTCCAGGAGCGGATCAAGGAGCGGATCAAAGAGCTGAAGCTCAACCGCGTGGTGGTGGCGAGCTGCACCCCGCGCACGCACGAGCCTCTTTTCCAGAACACGATTAGGGAGGCCGGCCTGAACCCCTTCCTATTCGAGATGGCCAACATCCGCGACCAATGCTCCTGGGTGCACATGCAAGAACCGGAGAAGGCCACCGAGAAGAGCATGGACCTGGTGCGCATGGCCGTGGCCAAGAGCCGGCTGCTAGAGCCCATAAGAAAAAACAAGCTGGAAGTCCTCCCTTCCGCCATTGTGGTCGGAGGTGGTCTGGCGGGGATGACCGCCGCGCTGGACATAGCCGCGCAAGGATTCCTGGTGCACATCATCGAGCGCGTTGGTGAACTGGGTGGCAACATGAGGAGCATCAGGTCCGATGAGGATGGGATAACCACCTCGCAATTCAGGATGGAGCTCATAGACAAGGTGCGCGAGAACGACAGAATCACCGTACACCTGGACACCCAGGTCAAGGAAGTATCCGGCTTCGTGGGCAACTTCAAGGTGAGGACCGACAAGGAGGAAAGGATCGAGGCGGGGGTCGTCATCGTGGCCGTGGGAGGACAGCAGTACCAGCCCAGGTCAGGGGAGTTCGAGTATGGCGACCCCCAGGTCGTGACCCAATGGGAGCTGGCGGAGAAGATGCTCACCGGACCCTTGCACGCCAGGAGCATCGTCATGATTCAATGCGTCGGCTCCAGGAACGAGGTGATGCCCTATTGCAGCCGTGTATGCTGCACCGAGGCGGTTCGGAACGCGATCGAGATCAAGAGGAAGGCGCCCTCCACGGAGGTCTACGTATTGCACAAGGACATCAGGACCTACGGCTTCCGTGAGGATTTCTATAAGGAGGCAGGAGAGCTGGGGGTCAAGTTCGTCCGCTTCCCGGACAATGAGGATCCCAAGGTGGAGAGGCAAGGCACCGGCATGAGCGTCCTGGTGAATGATGTTATACTGGGTGAGGCCCTGAAGCTACCGGCGGACCTGGTGGTCCTCTCCACCGGCATCAGGCCCAACCCGGACAACCACGAGATCTCCCAGATGCTCAAGGTCCCCCTGAGCAAGGATGGCTTCTTCCTGGAGGCGCACATGAAGCTCAGGCCGGTGGACTTCGCCACCAAAGGGGTTTACCTGGCCGGGCTGGCGCATTGGCCGAAGTTCATGGATGAGACCATCGCCCAGGCCTCAGCCGCGGCCGCTAGGGCCATGACC
The DNA here is from genome assembly GCA_964354665.1 of uncultured Methanomassiliicoccaceae archaeon. Lineage (GTDB taxonomy): Archaea > Thermoplasmatota > Thermoplasmata > Methanomassiliicoccales > UBA472 > JAJRAN01. The sequence goes on from CAYHAO010000027.1 coordinate 2,519, forward strand.
GTCATCTCTCAGGACTACCTTGAGACCGAGGGCATAATCGCCACGGTCCACGAGACGATCTGCAACGGCTGCGGCCTGTGCGAACCAGTATGCGAGTACAAGGCCATCACCATCGTGAGGGACTCGGATCATCCCGATATGCTGAGAGCCAAGGTCAACGAGGGCCTGTGCAAGGGCTGCGGCACCTGCGTGGCCGCCTGCCCTCCGGGCGCGATGGAGCAGAAAAGCTTCAAGGATGACCAGATGTACGCAGTCATCGACGCCGCCACCAATGGCGGCAGTTGATGGTCGGAAGTTGATGCCCTATCTTATTGCAGCATTCTGGTAAGGTGCGTACACTCCCTCCATGGCCAGCGTCAGGGACGATACTAGCATCGGGGTTATACGAATTAGCGAAATCAATTATCGAAGAGATTATAATGTAAAACGGTGAAATGGCGGCATCCCCGCCATATGGCTAGAGATTTAAAAAAAAAGGCTCTGCAATGTGCGGTCTAAAACGATACGAAATCTATTTAGTGGGATACCCCCAGGTATCTTGCGATATTACGACTCTATTCAATACAGAGAGGATGAGAGATTATGGCGAATGAGTCAGCGGCGGTAATGGTCATCGGCGGCGGAATCTCCGGAGTCCAGTGCGCCTTGGACCTGGCCGACTCGGGCTTCAAGGTCTTCCTGGTGGAAAGGAAGGCCAGCATCGGCGGCACCATGGCCCAGCTGGACAAGACCTACCCCACCAACGACTGCTCCATGTGCATCCTCTCCCCCAAGCTGGTGGAGGCGGGCAGGAACCCCATGATCACTTTGATGACCCTCAGCGAGGTCGTCAAGTTGGAAGGGGAGGCGCCGAACTTCGAGGTCAGCATAAAAAGGCATCCCCGTTACGTTCGCGAGGACCGGTGTGTAGGCTGCGGAAAGTGCACCGAGAAGTGCCCGTCGAAGGTGGAGAACGAATTCGAGTGCGGCCTTTCGCAGCGCAAGGCGATCTACGTCCCCTACCCCCAGGCCGTACCCCTGAAGTTCAGCATCGACGCCAAGCACTGTCTGTTTTTAACAAAGGGGAAATGCGGCACATGCAAGAAGGTCTGCCCTGCTGATGCCATCGACTATGACATGAAAGAGACAGTCGAGAAGGTGCTGGTCGGGTCTATAGTCCTTGCTCCAGGCATCGAGACGTTCAACGCCAGGTTGAAGAAGGAGTACGGCTACGGCGAATACAAGAACGTATTGACCGCCCTTGAATTCGAGAGGATGCTCTCATCGAGCGGGCCATTTGAGGGGCATGTGGTCCGACCGAGCGACAACGTCACCCCAAAGAACGTGGCCTTCATTCAGTGCGTCGGTTCTAGAGATAAGACCGTAGGCAATCCCTACTGCTCGAGCGTCTGCTGCATGTACGCACTGAAGGAGGCGATAATCGCCCAGGAGCATTCCCCCGGGCTCAAGACCACCATCTTCTTCATGGACATCAGGGCCGTGGGCAAGGAGTTCGAGGATTACCGGGCTCGGGCGGAGAAGGAGCACAAGATCACCATACACAGGAACGTTAGGGCCGCCTCCGTTCAAGAGAATCCTGAGACCAAAAACCTCACCGTTCTCTACATGTCCCCGAAGGCCGTGGTCAGCGAGGACTTCGACATGGTTGTACTCTCCACTGGGCTGGTCCCTCCTTCGGGCTCCAAGGAACTCGCCAAGATCCTAGGGGTCAAGGTGACCGAGTACGGTTTCGCTGCTACCGATATCTACAACCCCCTGAGCACCAACGTCCCAGGGATCTATGTCGTCGGAGCCTTCTCCGCTCCCAAGGACATCCCCCAGTCAGTGGCCGAAGCCTCCGGCGCCGCCGCCAAAGCCGGCGCGCACGTATACAAGAACCGTATCCATTACAAAACCTCAGAGGTTGCTGAGACCGTTGTGGCAGGCCAGGAGCCAAGGGTCGGAGCCTTCATATGCGATTGTGGCAGCAACATCAAAGGAATCGTGGACACGGCAGCCGTAGTGGAATACGCGCGGACGCTTCCTAACGTGGTGCTCGCGGAGGAGAGCAAGTACACCTGCTCCGCAGACTTCCAGGAGAAGATAAAGGAGAGGATCAAGGAACATCATCTAAACCGGGTGATCGTGGCCTCTTGCACACCACGCACGCACGAGCTCCTGTTCCAAAGAACCATCAGGGAGGCAGGGCTCAACCCCTACCTATTAGAGATGGCCAACATCCGCGACCAGTGCTCCTGGGTGCACATGTACGAGCCCGAGAAGGCCACGGAAAAGGCCAAGGACCTGGTGCGCATGGCCGTGGCCAAGAGCCGCCTGGTCGAGCCCCTTAAGACTCCCACCTTCCCAGTGAACCACGCGGCCCTGGTCATCGGTGGCGGCCTGGCGGGGATGACCGCCGCGCTGGATCTCGCAGCTCAGGACTTCAAGGTCGACCTCGTGGAGAAAGAACCAGAGCTGGGAGGCAATGTCAGGAAGGTCCTCATAGAGGATGGCCGGACCGGGGCTTTCATTGCCTCCGAGTTGGCCTCGCAGATAAGCAAGAACCCGAACATCGCCGTGCACCTGGACACGAAGATCAAGAACGTCTCTGGGTTCGTGGGCAACTTCGTGGTGGAGACCAACAAGGACACCCTGAAGGTTGGCGCCATAGTCGTGGCCACCGGTGCCTCAGAGTACAAGCCCAAGGAGTATCTATATGGTCAAGATCCAAGGGTCATTACCCAGCTGGAACTTGCGAAGCATCTGGCCGAGAAGCCCTTGGACGCCAAGGTAGTGGCTATGGTTCAATGCGTCGGTTCCAGGAATCCAGAGAATCCCATGTGCAGCAGGGTTTGCTGCACAGCCGCTATGAAGAACGCCATCAAGATAATGAAAACCAACCCGAAGGCCTTGGTGTACATGTTCTACAAGGACATACGCACCTATGGATTGAAGGAGGACCTGTACACGGAGGCCGCCAGGCTTGGCGTAGTGTTCATCCGGACCAGGGAGGAGGAGATGCCCTTGCTGGTCAAGGAGGGGAACCAACTTGTGATAAGCTCGTACGACATAACCCTGGACGGCCAGGTCCAGCTGAAGCCAGACCTGGTGGTCCTCTCCACCGGCATCAGGCCCAACCCGGACAACCTCGAGATCTCCCAGATGCTCAAGGTCCCCCTGAGCAAGGACGGCTTCTTCCTGGAGGCGCACATGAAGCTCAGGCCGGTGGACTTCGCCACCGAGGGCATATTCCTGGCCGGGCTGGCGCATTGGCCGAAGTCTGCGGACGAAACCATGGGCCAGGCCTCGGGGGCCGCGGCCAGGGTCATGACCATCCTCTCCCGGGACTTCCTGGAGGGGCAGGCGGCGGTCAGCATCGTGGACGAGTCCAAGTGCCGTGGATGCGGCCGGTGCGAGGTCATATGTCCGTTCAACGCCATTACGCTGGCCGAGGTCACGCCCGGTGTGTCCAAGGCCACCATCAATCCAGCCCTCTGCAAGGGCTGCGGCGCCTGCGAGGTGGCCTGCTGCGATGGTGCCATCACCTGCAAGCACTTCACCAACAATCAGATCATCGCCCTTGTCGAGGCCTGCCTCGAGGGGGGCTCGAGGTGACGGGTTTCGCGCCGCAGATCGTGGCCTTCTGCTGCAACTGGTGCTCCTACGCCGGGGCCGATCTGGCAGGGGTCAGCAGATTCCAGTACCCGCCAACGGCCAGGATCATCCGAGTCATGTGCAGCGGCCGGTTGGAGCCTGAGTTCATACTCCGAGCCTTCGAATTAGGAGCGGACGGCGTCCTGGTGGCCGGCTGCCACCTTGGGGAGTGCCATTACATCAGCGGGAACGAGAGGGCGAAGCAGAGGATAGTCAAGACCCAGGAGCTCCTCGATGTCCTTGGCGTGGACAGCAGGCGCCTGCGCTTGGAGTGGATTTCCGCCTCAGAGGGCATCAAGTTCGCCAAGACCATGGACGAATTCACCAAGCTGCTGATCGAGCTGGGCCCCAGCCCACTGAAGGAGGGGGTCCGATGACCAAGATCAAGGAGATCATCGAGGATACCGGGGCCTTCGATTGCGTGGAATGCGGCAAATGCACCAGCCTGTGCCCTGTGGCCAAGAGGAACCCCAACTTCGCTCCCAGGCTGATCGTGGTCAAGGCCCAGGAGGGCATGGAGGAGGAGATCAAGGCGGACAAGGACATCTGGTCCTGCATCACCTGCGAGATATGCAACGACATGTGCCCCTACAAGGTGGACTTCAGCGGCTTCATCCAGAGGATGAGAGTGGAGGCCATGGAATGCGGCAACATCCCCATCTACTCCCAGGCCGGCGCGGTGCATACCATGGAGCGCATGACCGGGATGGGGCAGAAGCAGAAACGTCTAGCCTGGCTCACAGACGATCTCAAGGTAAGGGACAAGGGCGAGGTCTTCTACTTCACTGGATGCGTCTACCAGCTGGGAATCCTGTACGATGATCGGGCCCCGGAGCTGAAGCAGATACCAGCGAACGTTGTAAAGATCCTTAACGCCGCTGGAATCGAGCCAGTGGTGAGCGACAAGGAGGTGTGCTGCGGACACGACCTGCTCTGGTCGGGCGATGAAAAGAGCTTCAAGAGATTGATGGAGCAGAACATCAAGACCATCCAGGAGACTGGGGCCAAAACCGTCGTCTTCGCCTGCGCCGAGGGGTTCCGGACCTTCGACATGGATTACAAGGACTTCTTCGGCGATCTGGGCTTCGAGGTGAAGCACATCTCGCAGTACCTCAAGGACCTGATCGACCAAGGCAAGCTGCAGCTCACCGGCGACGGTTCCAAGGTGACCTATCATGACTCTTGCAGGCTGGGCAGGCATGAGGGCGTCTATGATGAGCCCCGGGATCTCATCAAGGCCACCGGTGCCGACCTGGTCGAGATGGCCAGCACAAAGGAGAAGGCCATCTGCTGCGGGGTCAACGCCTTCGTGAGCTGTGGGGAGGTGTCTAAGAAGATGCAGGTGGACAGGATGCTTGAGGCCAAGGAGACGGGCGCGGAGACCATGCTGACCTTCTGCCCGAAGTGTCTTATCCACTACAATTGTCTTTTATCCTCGGAGAAGAAGCCGCCCGAGCTCGAGGGGTTGCACCTCAAGGTAAAGGAGGCCACCAATTTCATAGCCGAGAGCTTGAAGAGGGATGGTGGGGCAAACTAAGGCAGAGAGCCCTCAAACAAATCCCATGCCATCATTGTTCGAAAGGGGCCAAGGGGCATGAAGGGATTAGGGAAAAGTTCATAAGGAATTCGCATTTGCTGAGTAGCAGGCACGATGAAGAAAATTACCAAATTTCATATAAGTGTTTACGATTGTACCACGTTCACCACTGTTTATGCTGTTAATATCGATGGAGGAGAATAGGATGGACGAAACGACCGAGAGCAAGGACAAGAGGCTCCTCATGATTGAGCTATCATGCAAGGACCACAAGTGCAATCCTTGCACGTATCCTGACTGTCAGAGATATGTGAAATTGACCCAGAAGCCAAAGTTCAACGTCAAGAGGTTCGAAGTGGAGAACCCCTCGATGAAGGACGACGAAAGGCAATGGATCATGTTCGTGGAGCTTTCTTGCAAAGACAAGAAGTGCAATCCTTGCACCTATCCCAACTGCCAGAGGTTCAAGAGGGGGGTCAAGGGCAAGAAGACATTCAAAGTGAAATCCACGGAGCTGAAGGACACCGTGGAGGTCAAGCAGGCCGTGGAGGGCGAAACGTCTTAAGCAATTAGGGCCGGCCCCGGGGACCTCTAATAGATATGAGGTACAGAGCCCGGGTGGCCCTGGGTAACGTTCGAAAGCAATTAAATCTGATCGATGTCGAAGGGGGAAAACCGGTATGGAAAAGGCGGAAGTTGCCAGTCGGAAAGGTAAGCGAACGGAAATCGAGAAATCGGTGCTGGTGATCGGCGGAGGAATCGCAGGGATACAAGCCTCTCTGGACCTGGCGGACAAGGGAGTGATAGTGCATCTGGTGGAGAAGGATCCCAGCCTAGGCGGAAGGATGGCCCAGCTGGACAAGACCTTCCCAACCAACGACTGCTCGATATGCATCCTGGCGCCGAAGATGGCCGATTGCTATGGGCATCCGAACATCAACGTCATGACCTGCTCCGAGGTGGTCGGCATCGAGGGCTCCAAGGGCAACTTCAACGTCCGGGTCCTGAAGAAGGCCAGATTCGTCGACGAGAACCTTTGCACAGGATGTGGGGAGTGCCTGGAGAAGTGCCCAACCAAGGGCATCCAGAACAAGTGGGAGCAGGGCCTAGCCACCCGGAGGGCCATTTACATACCATATATGCAGGCCGTCCCTCGCGCGGCGATCATCGACCCCGAGAACTGCCGCTTCCTGAAGGAGGGCAAGTGCGGCGTATGCAAGAAGGTTTGCAAGCGCGAAGCGGTCAATTACGATATGAAAGATGCTATACTGGAGTTCGACGTGGGAGCGGTCGTCGTGGCCACGGGTTTCGAGGTCTGGGACCCCACCTCCTCGGCCGAGTATGGCTACGGCAAGTACCCCAACGTCTTCACCGCCATGGAGTACGAGCGGATCATCAACGCGGCCGGACCCACCCACGGTCACATCCAGAGGAGGTCGGACGGAAGCGAGCCCAAATCCCTCGCCTTCATCCAATGCGTGGGCTCGCGCAACATCCAGACCGGTCACCCCTACTGCTGCTCCGTATGTTGCATGCATTCGACGAAAGAGGCTATGCTGGCCACTGAGCACATCGAGGGCATCAGGTCCACCATTTTCTATAAGGACATGCGGGCCTGCGCCAAGGGATTCAACGAGTACGTGGAGCGGGCTAAGAACGACTACAAGGTGCAGTATATCAACTCCGACGCCACCGTCCAAGGCTCGACGAGCGCGGGCAACCCTATCGTCTCATACGATGTGGGGGGAAAGTCCCAGCAGAAGGAGTTCGATATGGTGGTCCTGGCCACCACTTTGGTGCCTTCGGAGAAGAACAAGGTCCTGGCCAAGGCGCTGGGGATCGAACTGGACGAGTTCGGCTTCTTCAAGGTTCGCGACCACGTCTTCGACCCGGTGGACTCGACGCGTCCAGGAGTGTACCTAGCAGGATACTGTGCGGGCCCGGTCGACATCCCCGAGTCGGTGGCAATGGGCTCGGCGGCCGCGGCCAAGGCCATGGAAGACCTGATGGAAAGGAAGGTGTACGCATGAGCGAGGAAAAGTTGAGGGTGGGAGTTTTCATATGCCACTGCGGAACGAACATCGGCGGATTTGTGGACGTGCCCGCGGTAGTGGAGTACGCCAAGACCCTGCCTGACGTCGCCTTCGCCACCGGTAACCTGTACACCTGTGCCGAGGACGGCCTCTCGAACATCAGGGGCTCCATCAAGGAGAACGACCTGAACCGCGTGGTGGTGGCAGCCTGCACCCCGCGCACGCACGCGCCATTGTTCCAATCGACATGTGAGGACGCTGGCCTGAACAAGTACCTGTTCACGTTCGTGAACATCCGCGAGCAATGCTCCTGGGTCCATATGAAGGAGAAAGAGAACGCCACGGAGAAGGCCAAGGAGCTGATCCGGATGGGCGTTTCCAGGGCGAGGCTGCTCCAGGCGCAGGAGGAGGTGCAGATCGACGTCATACCCTCGGCGCTGGTCATAGGAGGCGGAGTGGCGGGCATGTCCGCGGCCATCTCCTTGGCAGACCAGGGATTCCCGGTCCGCTTGGTGGAGAAGCAGGACACGCTTGGAGGCTTCGTTCGCAATCTCGGGTACGTCTGGCAGGAGAGGCAGGAGGCCTTGACCGCCCTAAAGACCATGATCGACCGCGTGAAGAGCCATCGCAACATCACTCTCCATCTGGGCTCCACGGTGGTCTCGGCGGACGGCTTCATAGGCAACTACGAGATCGTCATCGATACCAAGGGGAAGCAGAAGAGGGACAATGTGGGCGTCATCGTGGTGGCCACCGGGGCGCTGGAATACATCCCGGAGGGCTTGTACGGCTATGAGCTGTACGACAACGTGGTCACGCTCACCGAGTTCGAGATTCTAGCCAAGAACAAGAAGCTCCCCAAGATGAGCAGCATCGCCTTCATCCAATGCGTGGGCTCCAGGGGACAGGACAAGACCTATTGCTCCCGCATCTGCTGCAACGTGACATTGAAGAACGCCATGAACCTGGCCGACAACTGGCAGAACATGCTCGGCCTGGAGGAGGCGGGCAAGGCCGCGGAGGGCGTCTCGGTGGAGAAGGCCGTCCCGGACGAGATCGCCGAGAGGAGGCGCGGTCGCAGGGGAAGGCGCGAGGGAGGCGCGGAGGAGGCGGCCCCAGGGTCCGCGCCCAAGCTGGACATCGCGGTCTTCAACCGGGATGTGATGAGCTACGGCGTGGAGCACGAGCTCATGTTCAACAAGACCAGGGAGAAGAAGGTCCGATTCATCAGGTACACCCCCCAGAACCTTCCCAAGGTGAGCTTGGAGAACGAAAAGCTGACCATCGACTATTGGCACGACACCCTGCAATTGCAGAGGAAGATGACGGTGGACATGGTCGTCCTCGCCACCCCGCTCGTCGCCCAACCGGACGCCAAGGAGATCTCCAAGATGCTGAAGGTGCCTCTGGGCCAGGACGGGTTCTTCCTCGAGGCGCACGTCAAGCTCAGGCCAGTGGACTTCGCCACCGATGGAATCTACGTTTGCGGGACCTGCAAGGGCCCGGCGGACATACCGGAGGCGGTGGAGCAGGGCCTGGCGGCGGCGTCCCGCGCGGGCATTCCCTTGGCCCGCGGATACGTGCAGCCAGAGTCGTTGGTGGCGTTCGTGGACAGCGATGTGTGCAGCGGATGCGGCACCTGCATCGAAGTGTGCCCCTACAACGCCATAAGGAAGACGGAGAACGGCCTGGCCGAGGTGACCATCGCTGCCTGCAAGGGATGCGGTAACTGCGGCGCCACCTGCCCGGAGAACGCCATCATCATGAACCACTTCACGGACAACCAGCTCCTGGCTGAGGCCAGGGCAGCCCTTGAGGAGGTCAAGGAATGAGCGAATTCCAGCCCAAGATCATCGTCTTCCTGTGCAACTGGTGCTCCTACGCCGGGGCGGACCTGGCGGGAGTGAGCAGGTACCAGTACCCCACCAACATCAGGACGGTGCGGGTGATGTGCAGTACCAGGGTGAGCCCGGACATCGTACTCGAGCTCCTCAAAGACGGGGCGGACGGTGTGATGGTGAGCGGCTGCCACCCAGGGGACTGCCACTACATCAATGGCAACTATTACACCCAAAAGCGGGTGGAGCTGGCGCAGAGGCTCCTCAAGATGACGGGCCTGGAGCCGGAGCGCATGAGGTTGGACTGGATCTCGGCCTCAGAGGGAGAGAAGTTCGCCCACGTGGTCCAGGAGTTCGTGACCAAGCTCAAGGAGCTCGGTCCGACCCCGGTGAAGAAGGACGAGAAGCTCGTCACCCGGCTACAGGCAGCGATAGATGCCTCCAGGTACTTCAGGCTGAAGGTGCTCACCGGGAAGGAGATCAACCTGACGACCAAGGGCAACGTCTATGCCGAGACCTTGAAGGTCGAGAGCCTGGAGGAGATAATGGCCCAGGCCACCGAGGACGAGTACCGGAACAGCCTGATCCTGCAGCTGACCCATAGCAAGCCATATTCCGTGAAGGAGCTGGCGAAGGAGATAGGCGAGCCGACGGATAAGACGTTGGAGCACGTGGTCAGCCTCCGGGCCAAGAACATGCTGGCCCTGGACCACATAGAAGGCTCGACCCCCAAATACAAGGCAATCTTAATCGGAGGTGCTTAAATGGCAAACACGGTAGGAGCAGTGATGGTCGTCGGAGGGGGAATCTCCGGCGTGCAGGCCGCATTGGACCTGGCCGACTCGGGCTTCAAGGTCTACCTGGTGGAGAAGAAGGCCAGCATAGGGGGCACCATGGCCCAGCTGGACAAGACCTTCCCCACCAACGATTGCTCCATGTGCATCATGGCACCCAAGCTGGTGGCGGCGGGGCGGCACCAGAACATCGAGCTGATCACCAACGCCGAGGTGGAGATGATCCAGGGCGTCCCAGGGGACTTCCTGGTCACGTTGAAGAAGAACACCCTCAGGGTGGACGAGGAGAAGTGCACTGGCTGCGGCGAATGCGCCATCAAGTGCCCCGTGGAGACCAAGGACGAGTACAACGAGGGCATGAAGAAGCGCAAGGCCATCTACGTGATGTATCCGCAGGCCGTGCCCCTGGTCTTCTGCATCGATAAGAACACGTGCATCGGATGCGGCATCTGCCATGAGGAGTGCAAGGCCAAGGCGGTGGTCTACGAGAAGAAGAGCGAGGCCATGGAGATCCCGGTGGGAGCGGTCGTCCTCTGCCCCGGGTTCGAGGAGTTCGATGCCAGGCTGAAGAAGGAGTACGGCTACGGCAGCTACAAGAACGTGGTCACCAGCATCGAGTTCGAGAGGATTCTGAGCGCCACCGGGCCCTTCTTCGGCACGGTCATGCGCCCCTCCGACGGCGAGCTGCCCAAGAAGGTGGCCTTCATACAGTGCGTCGGCTCCAGGGACGAGAAGGTCGGTAACATCTATTGCTCGAGCGTGTGCTGCATGTACGCGATAAAGGAAGCGATCATCGCGGGGGAGCACACATCGGGATTGAAGCCCTCCATCTTCTTCATGGACATCAGGGCCGTGGGCAAGGAGTTCGAGGACTACAGGGAGAGGGCCGAGAAGGAGTACGGCATCACCATGTACCGCGGCGCCAGGGTCGCCTCCGTGGAGGAGGACCCGGCGACCAAGAACCTCACCATCCGATACAGCTTCGAAGGCGAGTCCAGGAGCGAGGATTTCGACATGGTGGTCCTATCCGTGGGCCTGAAGCCTCCCGAGGACGCTGACAAGCTGGCCAAGCGGCTGGGCATCAAGCTGAACAAGCACGGGTTCTGCGACACCTCGATCTACGACCCGCTGAGCACCTCCCGTCCCGGCATCTTCGTGAGCGGCGCCTTCGCCGCCCCCAAGGACATCCCCACCTCGGTGGCTGAGGCCTCAGGGGTGGCCTCCAAGGCGGGAGCGATCATCGCCCCTGCCAGGAACACCTTGGTCGCCAAGCCGTCCTATCCCGAGGAGATCGAGGTCGAGGGCCAGGAGCCCAGGATCGGCGTGTTCGTCTGCCATTGCGGCATCAACATCGGTGGGACCGTGAAGGTCCCGTCGGTGGTGGAGTACGCCAAGGGCCTGCCCAACGTGGTCTTCGCCGAGGAGAACCTCTACACCTGCTCCTCTGACGCCCAGGAGAGGATCAAGCAGAAGATCAAGGACAACAAGCTCAACCGCGTGGTGGTGGCGAGCTGCACCCCGCGCACGCACGAGCCCCTATTCCAGAACACCATCAAGGAGGCCGGGCTCAACACCTTCCTCTTCGAGATGGCCAACATCCGCGACCAGTGCTCTTGGATCCACATGCACGAGCCGGAGAAGGCCACGGAGAAGGCCAAGGACCTGGTGCGCATGGCCGTGGCCAAGAGCCGGCTGCTGGAGCCGCTGAAGACCTCCCGGTTGGAGGTCAACCACGCCGCCGTGGTCATCGGTGGAGGCCTGGCGGGGATGACCGCCGCGCTGGACATCGCGGATCAGGGCTTCAGTGTGCACCTGATCGAGAAGACCGGGCACCTGGGCGGCTATCTGGCCAAGCTCCCCCTCGTGGAGGGCGGCATGAGGCCGAAGGACCACATGGACCACCTGGTCAAGAGGATCAGGGAGTCCAAGAACATCACCGTTCATCTGAACAACGAGGTGACGGACGTCACGGGCTTCATCGGCAACTTCAAGGTGAAGCTCAAGGACACGGAGCTGGACGCGGGCACGATTATCGCCGCCACCGGAGGCTTGGAGTACAAGCCCACCGAGTACCTCTATGGCCAGGACCCCAGGGTAATGACCCAGCTGGAGCTCGAGGGCAAGCTCGCTCACAAGACCTTCCACGGGAAGAACGTGGTGATGGTCCAATGCGTGGGCTCGAGGAACGAGCAGGTGAAGTACTGCAGCCGGATCTGCTGCGCGCACGCCATCAAGAACGCCATCGAGGTCAAGAAGCAATCTCCCTCGACCAACGTCTACATCCTGCACAAGGACATCAGGACCTATGGCTTCCGGGAGGAGCTGTACCGGGAGGCCAGCCAATTGGGGGTCAGCTTCCTCAGGTTCCCCGAGGGCACGATGCCCAAGCTGGAGAAGAAGGGGGAGGTCCTAGAGGTCGTGGTGCCGGACGTGGTACTGCGCGAGGACGTCATACTCAGGCCCGACGCCCTGGTGCTCAGCACGGGGGTGAGGCCCAACCCGGACAACGTGGAGATCGCCAAGATGATGAAGGTCTGCGGCAGCAAGGACGGCTTCTTCCTGGAGGCGCACATGAAGCTCAGGCCGGTGGACTTCGCCACCGAGGGCATATACCTGGCCGGGCTGGCGCATTGGCCGAAGTTCATCGACGAGGTCATCGCGCAGGCCTCGGGCGCTGCGGCCAGGGCCATGACCATCATCTCCAAGGACCAGCTGGAGACCGAGGGCATCATCGCCGCGGTCAACGAGGACGTGTGCAACGGCTGCGGCATCTGCGACCCGGTCTGCGAGTACAAGGCCATCGTCATCATTCAGGACCCGGCGAATCCAGAGAAGCGCAAGGCCGTCATCAACGAGGGCTTGTGCAAGGGCTGCGGCGCCTGCGTGGCCGCCTGCCCGTCCGGCGCCATGGAGCAGAAGGGCTTCAAGAATGACCAGATGTATGCCATCATCGACGCCGCCTTCACGGGAGGGAAGTAAATGAGCACGACCACGGTGCACAAGACCGCCACCAAGGAGGTAGGCGAGGACTGGCAGCCCTTGATCATCACCTTCTGCTGCAACTGGTGCTCCTATGCCGGCGCGGACCTGGCCGGGGTTAGCAGGCTGCAGATGCCCACCAACTTCCGCGTCATCCGGACCATGTGCTCGGCGCGGGTCGACCCGGAGTTCGTCCTCCGGGCCTTCGCCAAGGGCGCCGACGGCGTCCTGGTGCTAGGGTGCCACCCCGCCGACTGCCACTACATCGGTGGCAACTATCGGACCAGGAGGAGGATCGCATTGCTGCGCATGCTCTTGGAGCAGTACGGCTTCGATCCGGAGCGCCTGAAGCTGGAATGGGTGTCCGCTTCGGAGGGTCCGAAGTTCCAGCAGACCATCACGGATTTCGTCAAACTGATCAAGGAGATTGGACCGAACCCGCTCAAAGAAGAGCAAGAGGAGCAACAGCACTGAGGAGCGTGAGAAGAATGGGTAAGATCAAGATAGCTCAATATTGGGGCGCGGGGTGCGGAGGCTGTGACGTCGCCCTCCTGGACATAGACGAGAAGATCCTGGGGGTCGCGGAGATCGCGGACATCGTCTTCTGGCCCATCGCCGTCGACACCAAGCTGAAGGACGTCGAGGCCATGCCGGACGGGTACATCACCGCGACGCTCTACAACGGCGCCATCAGGAACAGCGAGAACGAGCACGTCGCCAAACTGCTCAGGAAGAAGTCCGCCATAATGGTGTCCTTCGGTTCCTGCGCTTGCTACGGGGGCATCCCCGGCCTGGCGAACCTGACCAACGCCAAGAGCGTGCTGGAGTACGTGTACACCAAGACGCCCTCCTCGGACCAGCAGAACTCCAAGGACCCGGTCTTCCCGCAGCACGAGACGCATACCAAGTACGGCGACCTGGAGCTCCCGGTGCTGTACGACACCGTGAAGACCCTCGACCAAGTGATCGACGTCGATTACTACATGCCAGGCTGCCCGCCCACCACCAACCTGATCAACCAGTTCCTGGGGATAGTCGAGAATCACGTCAAGAACGGAGTCCCTCTCCCGCCCAAGGGGGCGATGATCGCCTCCAACAAGACGCTGTGCGACGAGTGCACCAGGAAGAAGACGGTGAAGCAGGTGGACAGGATCTCATCGGCCTTCGAGGTGGACATCGATCCCCAGAAGTGCATGCTCGAGCAGGGAGTGATCTGCTTGGGACCGGCGACTCGTGCCGGCTGCGGCGCCAAGTGCCTGGAGGGCAATCAGCCCTGCCGTGGCTGCATGGGCCCCACCGACCAGGTGCAGGACCAGGGCGGCTCGATGCTGAGCGCGCTCGCGTCGATTTATAAAGTCCAGGACAAAGAGACCCAGATGTCCGAGGACGACATCCTGAAGATCATGACCCAGGTCAAGGACCCGATGGGGACGTTCTACTGCTACACCATGCCCAAGAGCATCATCAAGAGATCAGTCAAGGAGAGACCGAGGGTCAAGAAGGAGGCCGCACCATGAGCCCGGAGATATTCGACAAGACCGCGAAATCGGAGTCTAAGCGCATCACCATCGATCCGATCACCAGGCTGGAAGGCCACGGCAAGATCGAGATATTCCTGGACGACAGCGGCAACGTGGCCAACGCCTACTGGCAGGTACCGGAGCTGCGCGGCTTCGAGCGCTTCTGCATCGGCCGCATCGCCGAGGACATGAACAAGCTCACGTCCCGCCTCTGCGGCGTGTGCCCCGGGGCGCACCACCTGTGCTCCACCAAGGCGCTCGACGGCGTCTACAACGTGGACCCGCCCGAAACGGCCAAGAAGCTCAGGGAGCTGTTCTACATGGCCCACTATGTGCACTCGCACATCGCCCACTTCTACGCCCTGGCGGCCCCGGACTTCGTGCTCGGGCCGTCCGCGCCCGCCGCCAAGAGGAACATCCTCGGCGTGGTGGACGTGGTGGGCCTGGAGGTCGGCGCCCAGGTCATCAAGACCCGCTCCTACGCGCAGAAGATCCAGGAGATGCTGGGAGGAAAGGCCACGCACCCGGTGTGCGGCATACCCGGCGGCATGGCCAAGGCCATGTCCAAGGAGATGCAGGTCGAGACCGAGAGGATGGCCAAGCAGTGCGTGGAGTTCGCCAAGTTCACGAACCAGGTCTTCGCGGACGTGGTCCTGAAGAACAAGGATTACATGAACATCATCACCTCCAAGGACATCTACTACAACGAGACCTACCACCTCGGTACCGTGGACAAGAATGGCTTCGTCAACTTCTACGACGGCACGCAGGTCATGATCGACCCCGACGGGAAGGAGGTAGCGAGGTACAAGGGCAAGGACTACCTGAAGTACATCGCCGAGCACACCGAGCCCTGGAGCTACGAGAAGTTCTGCTACTTCAAGCCGGTCGGCTGGAAGGGCTTCGTGACCGGGATGGACTCGGGCATCTACCGGGCCACCCCGCTGTCCCGCCTGAACGTGGCGAAGGGCTTCACCACCCCAGAGGCGCAGAAGTACTTCGAGGCGTACAAGGGCACGTTCCGGGACATGGGGATCAAGGGGCCGATACAGCACACCCAGGTCATGCACTGGGCCCGCGTCATCGAGCTGATGTACGCGGCCGAGAAGCTGCTGGAGCTGGCCCAGGACCCGGAGATCACCGACACCAACATCCGGGCCAAGCCCGACACGCCCGGTGAGGGAGTGGGCATCCTCGAGGCCCCCCGCGGCACGCTGGTGCACCACTATGTGGCGGACAAGAACGGCATCATCACCGACGTGAACCTGGTCGTGGGCACGACCAACAACAACGCCCCCATCAACGTGTCCGTGCAGACGGCGGCCAAGGCCCTGATCAAGAACTGGCAGGTGTCCCCGGGACTGCTGAACATGGTGGAGATGGCCTACCGCGCCTACGACCCCTGCAACTCGTGCGCCACGCACGTGCTGCCTGGCCAGGCTGCGCTGGTCGTCAACATCCGCAACCCGGACGGCTCGATCTTCCGGCAGATCAAGAACTGGTAAACCCTTTCCCCAATCCTTCTTTCTTATTTTCATCATCCTCCCGAGCGAAGGCTATTTCATATCCGCACCAATCTCAAGCTGATGACCTATGACTTGATAGTGCCCGAGAGGATAGCGCGCCTCCCTTTGGTGCGCCCCAAGAAAGCACTGGCTCTGTGCGACCCCCCTGCCGGTAGCGTCCTGCTTCTCACCGAGGCCCTGGCTAGGGGCATCGCCCGCCGGGGATGTTCCATCGACATCCTGCCGATGTCTGAGTGGGAGCCGGGACAAATGGCCGATCGTCAGCTATTGGTGGTTGGGGCAATGGACCAGGACTATGGCCTGAGCGAGGCTGTACGGCAGTTCCTAGACCGCACGGCTGAGGGAAGCATGAACGGGAAGCATGGCTTCGCCTTCGATGTCCGTGGAACCAAACGCGTCCTAGGCTGCATTGGTAGCAGGTTGGAGAAGAGGATGGAGGAATGCGGGATGTGGATCGTGATGGAGCACGCCTACGCCGTCTTAGACAAAAAGAAGGGCTTGTTGCAGGCAAGGGCTGAGGACAGATTCGAGGATATGGGAGAGGCCCTGGCAACGCGCGTTTGGTAAACCGGTCTGGCCCGATAGGCACCTCCTCAAGCGTTCCGATTCATATGATGGAATAAGGTCATGTCACCATGCCAGGTCCTAAAGGATAATCCTACGTCCATATCCACGCATGAATGGCTAGAGCATACGCTAGGCATCAAGCGCTGCAAGCCCTGCCGCGCTGACCGATCTGGGCTCGCGGCCCCCAAACGACTCTAAAGGTTTATCTCAACGGATACTTGCCGTGCTCTAGACCCGCCTTGCCCATAGCGATGATGTTCGCGTCCGGGCAGTCCATAGGCGTCTCGCAGCCGGTGGAGAGGACGAAGCCCCCGCCCTTCCCCGCCTTCTGGATGCAGGCGATGGATGCCTTGGTCACGTCCGCAACCGTGCCATTGAGCGCGGCCTCGATAGGGTGCACATTGCCCATGAGCGCCATTTTGCTCCCCACCGCCGCCTTGGCCTTAGCGATGTCGACCTTGTGGTCCAGGCTGAAGAGGTCCACGCCCATCTCCGGCAGCAGCTTCATGGTGTTGGTGGTGTCGCCGCAGATGTGCATCACGAACGGTACCTTGGCATGCTTCTTCAGGTCGCGGATCATGGCCTTGGCCGGCTCGAAGACGAACTGCTTGTAGGTGTCGACGGAGATCAGGTCCTCGGAGGCGGTCGGGTCCGGCATCCATATGTGCGTGGCGCCAGCGTCCATGCATCTCTTCTCCAGGCTCCCTGCGAATTTTGCGCACTTCTTAACCAGCTTGGAGACGAACTCCGGCTCGGTGAAGGTGTCCATCATCATCTTCTCTGTGCCGCGTAGGTGCCCAGCCACCGTGAAAGGCCCCCAGGAGATCCCCGCGATGTGGAAGTCCTCGTCCACCAGCTTGGCTGTCGCCTCCACCTTGTTGACGATGGCGCGGATGGCATTGGGGCACGACTTCTCGTCGGAGGCGTCGTACAGCTCGACCTTGTCCAGGTCCTCCGGCTCCTTGATCAGCTCGGATATGACGCTGGTGTAGTTGTCGTCTGGCTGCTTTAGCTCGATCCCTAGGTCCTGGTACATGACGTTGATGTCCATCTGGGGGAAGACGAAGTCCGAGTGCGTCAACTTGGCGTACTTCAAGGCGATCTGCGCCGACCTCTTGGCATCGAACCTCACCTTGCCCATGGTGGTGTTCGCGCTCTTCAGCGGCGTGATGTTAGCAAAGTTGTGCACCGGGACGTGGTCCGGCTCCTTCAGCTTCAACGCTATCTCTACCCTTTGCCTGTGTCCTGCGTCCTTCATGTTGATCCCTCCGAGCCCTCCAACCTAGAGCCTCGATGAAATCCATTCCAGGTCATTGCATATATAAGTTGCTCGCTCGAATATCGGAACCTGAGCTATGCCAGATATTTTAATATGTACTTTTATATTTTTCTAAGAATCCGCAAGCTTACGTATGAAATCCTCAAATCGACGGAGGAATCTAATCCTCGTATCTCTTCGGCTTCTTCACCATCAGCGATCTCACGGGACCGAGGTGGATGCCGTCGAGCAGATAGACTTGCGCGCCCTCCAGGTCTATCATGCCCTTCCCGAACAGCGGCCCGATCTGCCGCCCGCCGATCAGGTTCACTGGCGAACCTTGCAAGCTGCGGTTCAGCGATGGTACGACCACGACCTCCTCCGGCAGCTCTGGATAACGGGAATGCGCCTCCTGCTTGAACCCGCACCTCAACCAGCAGCGCTCAGTGGTGATGTGCCCGACCCCGTCCCGGAATAGGATGGCGGGGTGGTTGTGAGCCATGACCAGCGTCTTCTTGGCCATGACCGCGTGGGATGGCCAGATGTGGCCGTGCACGAAGCCCACGTCCCCGATGGCGAACCCCGTGGCCGGGTGGATGTGCACGCCCGAGAAGAAGACGTCCTCGATGCCGACGTCGTGGTTGCCCCGCACCACGTCGATCTCGCCGAACCCCTTGGCCAGGGAATGGAAGAAGCGCGGCAGCTCCGAGTGCTCCTGCTCGCTCGTCCCCGGGACCTGGTGCTTCACGTCCCCCAGGAGCACCAGGCGGTCGCATCCTTCCGCCAGGGACAGGAGCTCCTCGAGCATCTTGTCCGTCTGGGAAGGCACGATCACGCCCTTGGAGCGCATCTCTTCCTCCAGGCCGATGTGGAGGTCGCCCACGCACAGCACCACCTCGTCGTCCGCGAGGATCCTCAATGCAGGGTGGTCGGGTATGGGCGCGGCGTGGCTCATGCTCCCCCTCATATCCCGCTCAACAACCTCTCCCCAAGGAAATCTGGGAGCCCGGCAGAGAAGACGGCCTTGGACGCTTCCTCGACGGGATATTCCACCCGTCTAAGCATGAATCCCTGCTCCCGCTCATCGTAGATCAGGTAGCTGGCCCTCGGGTCCCCGTCCCGCGGCTGTCCCACCGAACCAGGGTTCACCAGCATGCCCTCGGGGATGCGCTTGACATAAGGCACGTGCGTATGCCCGCTGATCACGATCTGCGCCTTGGCCAGCTGCAGCATCTCTGCGTTGGCGTCCTCCTCGAAGACGTACTCGTCGTCCATTCGCGGGGAGCCGTGGAACATGGCGGCCACCGTCCCTCCGAGGTTGAGCGTGGCCTGGGGCTTGAGCCTCTTGAGGTAGGTCATGCTCGCGTCGCTGATGTGCTTGACCGTCCAGAAGATGGCGTTGGCGGCCAGGGGGTTCATGTTGAAGGTGTCGAGGTTGACGCAGGCTCGATCGTGATTTCCGGCGATGCAGATGGCCCCGCGGGCCTTCAGCTCGCTGACCACTTCGTTGGGGAAGGGGCAGTAGCCCACCAGGTCCCCGGCGCAGATAATGACGTCCGCTCCCTGGGCGTCCGCGTCCTTCAAGACCCTCTCCAGGGCGTGGAGGTTCGAGTGAACGTCGGAGATTATGGCGTAGCGCACGGGACCAGCTTCCCCCTACCCATATAGGAACCTATCGATGAATGCCCGCACCGCCCTGGGGATGCGGTCGGCCACGTCCGTGGCCAGGAAGCAGTACCCCAGGTCCTGGTAGGCGATGTCGCCGGCGGTCCCGTTCACGAAGGCCGCCAGGCGGGCGGCGTCGAAGGGCTTGACGCCCCTGGCGAGCAGGCCTCCCGCGATGCCGGCCAGCACGTCCCCGGTCCCGCCCACGCTCATGCCCGCGTTCCCGGTGCGGTTGAGCTTGACCCGGTCGGCGCAGGCGATCACGTCCACACGCCCCTTGAGCAGCACGGTCATGCCCGTATGCTTGGCCAGCTCCTGGGCCTGTTGCGTGCGGCTCTCTGGGTCCAAGGGCAGCGGCACGCCGGTAAGACGCTTGAACTCCCCGGCATGGGGCGTCAGGATGCCGGTCTTGCTCTGCAGCATCGAGAGGTCCCTGGCCACGACCGGGATGGCGTCGGCGTCGATGACCATGGGCTTGTTGCAGATCTCGATGATGTCCTCGATGACCTCGAGCGTCTCCTTGTCGTTGCCTAACCCAGGACCGATGACCAGCGCGTCCGACCAGGGCAGGAGCTCCTCGATATCGTCCACGTCCTTCTTGACCAGGTGCCTTTTGCCCGAGAGCTCGTACACGATGAAGTTGGGCGAGTACGAGGCGACGGGCACGTACGCCCTCTCTGGCACGGCGATCTGCACCAGGTCCACCTTGATCCGGTACGCGCCCATGCCCACCAGCGCCGGCGCTCCAGTATAGGGGCCACCTCCCACCACCAGCAGGCGGCCGTTGTCGCCCTTGTGCGAGTCCAGCGCGGGCAGGGGATAATAGACGAACTCCCCTGGCCCGACGTAGGTCGCGGCCTCCGCCGGTATCCCGATGTCCTTGATCACGATCTCCCCGGAGTTGGCCTCGCTCATTCCCTCCTTGGAATCATGGAAGGTGACGGTGATGGCAGGCTTGACCATCTTATCCCCTCCGAAGCCGGAGGGTACGTCTACAGAGACCACCTTGGCTTGGGATTCGTTGATGATGTCGATCAGATGGGAATAGGGCTCCTGCACCCGCCCCTTCACACCAGTGCCCAGCAAGGCGTCCACCAGCAGGTCGTACTTGGACAGGTCCACTCCCTCCATAGGGATCACCAGGTCCTTTACCGCCTCGAACGCGTCCCGGGCGATGTCCGTGCGGATCTGGTCGATCGGCTTGGCCAGGATGATGGCCACCTGGTTGCGCTCCTTGAGGTGGCGCGCGGCCACCAAGCCGTCCCCACCATTGTTCCCCGGCCCGCAGAGAACGGCGATGCGCAGGCCGCCGCCGAGCCTCTCCGCTATGGCCTCGGCCACCCCACGTCCAGCGTTCTCCATCAGGAAGCCAGTGGGCACGCCCAAGCTCTCGGAGTTGATGTCGAGCACGGTGAATTCCTTCG
>CAYHAO010000028.1:0-22374 GCA_964354665.1 uncultured Methanomassiliicoccaceae archaeon
ATCCCAGGGCCGTGATGAGGTTGCGGATCTCCTGGTTCTTGAGTATCCTGTCCATGCGCGCCTTTTCGACGTTCAATATCTTGCCCCTCAATGGAAGGATGGCCTGGAACTCGCGATTCCGCCCCTGCTTGCTCGAGCCCCCAGCACTGTCTCCTTCGACCAGGAACAGCTCG
The DNA here is from genome assembly GCA_964354665.1 of uncultured Methanomassiliicoccaceae archaeon. Taxonomy (GTDB): domain Archaea; phylum Thermoplasmatota; class Thermoplasmata; order Methanomassiliicoccales; family UBA472; genus JAJRAN01. The sequence continues at coordinate 174 of CAYHAO010000028.1, forward strand.
CTCTTGGCCGGGTCCTTTTCCGTGCAGTCAGCCAGCTTGCCTGGCAGTGACGTGGACTCGAGGTAGCCCTTCCTCCTGGTAAGGTCCCTGGCCTTCCTGGCGGCTTCCCGGGCCTGTGCGGCCAGGATGGAGCGCTTGACCACCGTCTCTGCCACCTTGGGGTTCTCTTCCAGGTACTCATAGAGCTTCGAGTTCAGCGTGCTCTCCACGATGCCCTTGACCTCCGAGTTGCCCAGCTTGGTCTTGGTCTGCCCCTCGAACTGGGGCTCTGGCACTTTGACGCTCAGGATCGCGGTCAGGCCCTCGCGCACGTCCTCGCCGGTGAAGCCCTCGTCGTTCTGTTTGAGGAAGTTGTACTTCCTGGCATAGTCGTTGATCGTTCGCGTCAGCGCAGCGCGCAATCCGACAAGATGAGTTCCGCCCTCGATGGTGTTGATGTTGTTGACGTAGGTGAAGATGGACTCGTTGAAGGCGTCGGTGTACTGCATGGACAGCTCGACCACCATTCCCTCCGGCTCCGCGTAGATGTAGATGGGCTTCTCGTGCAGCACGCCCTTGGTCTTGTTCAGCGAGACCACGAACTCGTTGATCCCGCCCTCGTAGTGGAAGTGCTCCTCCCTGCCGTTGCGCAGGTCGCGGAAGTTGATGACCACGTTCTTGTTGAGGAACGCCAGGTCCCTCAGGCGATGCGCGAGGGTCTCGTCATCGAAATTGGTGTCCGGGAAGATCTCCGGGTCCGGTTTGAAAGTGATGCTCGTGCCGGTGCCCTGAGCTGGTCCGATGTCATGGAGGCGCTCTATTAGCTCGCCCCTCTCGAACTTGATGGCCCTCTCCACGCCGTCGTGGCGGATCCGCACCTCCAGCCACATGGAGAGCGAGTTCACGACGGTGAGGCCGACCCCATGCAAGCCACCCGAGACCTTGTAGGACTTGCGGTCGAACTTACCACCAGCATGGAGATGGGTCATGACCACCTCCACTGCGGGTTTTCCGAACTTCTCGATCATGCCAGTAGGTATGCCCCGGCCATCATCGACCACGGTGGCGCTCCCGTCCTGGTTGACAGTGACATCGATGCGCGAGCAATAACCTCCCATGGCCTCGTCGATGCTGTTGTCCACGACCTCGTAGACGAGGTGGTGCAGCCCGCGAGCGTCCGTGGAGCCGATGTACATGCTCGGGCGCTTCCTCACGGCCTGCAGCCCTTCGAGGACCTGGATCCGATCGGCCGTGTAGCTTGAATCCTCCATTGTGATCACCCGGTGAACGTGTCGCTAACCTGTGGTCGGTGGATTGTTTTTCGAATAGCGAGCAGAGTCGCTAATCCCATCCCCGTTTCTGATAAACCTAAAGGCTTGAATGTATTTATACTCTTCGCGGTCAATCTGGATATATATACTTGGGACCCCTCGCATTTCATGATGTTAAGATGCTGCCTAGGGACATGTCCTTAGCCAATGCGGTTAGCCTTCGCGAAATGACATTTTCAAGGGGTGAATGTTCAAATAGGACGGTGAAGGCTAGGGGGACGCTATGACTCTCATGGACCGCGCCCGGCAGGCCGCGACCGTCGAGATCGAGAAGGTCGCGTCGAAGGAGAGGGTCGAGGCGGAGCTGGTGAGGAGGGGGGTGGCCAATGGCAGGATCGTCATTCCCTTGAACCCACGGCACGCTCCTGAGCCTTGCGGCATCGGTGAGGGCTTGGGCGTCAAGGTCAATGTCAACCTCGGCACCTCCAAGGACCATGCATCGTTGGATGAGGAGCTGGAGAAGGCGCGCGTCGCCCTCAGGTACGGCGCGGACACGATCATGGACCTGAGCACCGGAGGGGACATTGACGCCATCAGGAGGGCCGTCCTCAAGGAGGTCCCCATCCCCGTGGGCACCGTCCCCATCTACCAGACCGGGTTGCGCATGGCACGCCAGAGCGCGGTCGTGGACATGGACGAGGACGACATCTTCAATGGCATCGAGCTCCACGCCAAGGACGGGGTGGACTTCATGACCGTTCATTGCGGGATCACCAAAGAGAGCGTGTCCTGGCTCAAGCGCAGCGGGCGCTTGACGGACGTGGTATCGCGCGGAGGCTCCTTCCTGGTGGCCTGGATCCTGCACAACGATAGGGAGAACCCCCTCTTTCAGAACTACGACTACCTGTTGGAGATGGCGAGGAAGTATGATTTCACCTTGAGCCTGGGCGATGGCCTGCGGCCTGGATGCATCCATGACGCCACCGACGCGGCGCAGCTGCAGGAGCTCTTCATCCTGGGCACCTTGGTCAAGAGAGCCAGGGATAGGGGGGTCCAGTCCATGGTCGAGGGACCTGGCCACGTCCCCCTACATCAGATTGAGGCCAACGTGCGCGTGGAAAAGTCGGCCTGCGATGGCGCTCCCTTCTACGTTCTAGGGCCGTTGGTGACGGACATCGCCCCAGGATATGACCACATCACCGCCGCCATCGGAGGTGCGATCGCCGCCTACCACGGGGCCGATTTCCTTTGCTACGTCACGCCCTCGGAGCATCTCTCCCTTCCCACGCCCGAGGACGTCAAGGAGGGCTTGATCGCCTCCAGGATCGCCGCGCATGCCGCGGACATCGCCAGAGGGAGAGGGCAGGCGAAGGACGACGCCATGGCCAGGGCTCGGAGGAACTTGGACTGGGAAGGCATGTTCGCCCAGGCCCTGGACCCGGAGAAGGCGCGGGAATATCGCGCGAGAGGACACAACCAGGACGCCGAAGGCTGTTCCATGTGCGGGGACGTCTGCGCCATCAAAATAGTCAAGGAGTACCTCAAGAAAGGTTGACCCTCGATGGTCGCGAGCTTGTGCTTGCCTTGGATGAGCCGGCCATTTGGGACGTATGAAGAAGGAGATGGAGCCACTGGAGGGTTTCGAACCCCCGACCTACGGTTTACGAAACCGTCGCTCTTTCGCGGCCCTGGTGCTATCCAGGGGCTGCCGCTGAGCTACAGTGGCACGAATCCCCCCAACAGGCCCACCTCATTTAAAGGTTTCTTGGAGGCAGGGGAGCGAGCGCTTTCCGAGCGCGAGAGGGCCAGGTCACCCATAGTGATATATCGGCCTTAGACGATTTTCAGGCGGTCACTTTGCTGGTTGAACTAGGAATACCTGAAGGTCAGGTGGTCGATCGCTACCGCGGCGGAGAGGGCGTGCTCAAAAAGGTATTCGAAGACGTCAGGAAGTACGCGTTCTCGGGCTACGTCAAGCTGGCCTTCGAGCTAAACGTGGAGAGGGCGGAGGGGGCCATCACCTTCGTCTCCGGCGAACCGCTGCTGGCGCTCTATGTCTATAAGAAGGGGGGCGCATCCCGCTCGGACCACGTCTACAAGGGCGTGCCGGCGGTGGAGTTCATCTGGGAGGACTCCCTTTTCCCGGAATCCTCGATCTCGCTGCACAGCCGCATCAACGCCTCCGACCTGGAGAAGCAGTACCCAGATGCGCGCGTGGGCAAGATGGAGCTCATGCCCCCGGCCAATCTCACCAACCCGAGGAACGTCGGCGACCTGCAGAAGCTCTCAGGCCGGGCGGACGAGGTCGCCCATCGCATTTTGGACTGGGCCAGGGAAGGCTACAACGTCAGCAATCTCATACGCCTTTACGCCTCCGACCCCCAGGCGGCGTCTCGGGCCATTCCCTACTTCGAATCCAACATCCAACGCCTGGCGGGCCTGGAAGAGGTCCTGCGCTTCCTGGACACTCAGGGGTATGAGCGCGAGGCTGAGTCGCTGATGCGAAAGATGCGCGACCCGGAGCGCCTCCTGGACGTGGAAACGGAGCTGGAATCGCTGAGGCGCCGCATCGAGGGCCTGGACGAGCCGGAGGAGGAGACGCCCCCGGCCCAGATACAGAAGGAATTGGAGCGCAAGAAGGCGGACGAGAAGATCGACGGAGTGTACGACCTCATCATGCAGTACCACAAGCAGCTCACCAACGAGGCCCCCTCCCCCCTTGATTGCCCGAGGTGCGGTGGCGCCCTGGACGCGAATGGGGCGTGCCCCACCTGCCCTCCTGCCTCCGATAAGCCGGTCTACGGTCGGCCGCTGAATCCTAGGTACACTTTCGATGCCTTCGTGGTGGGCCCGAACTCCCGCTTCGCCGAGGCGGCGGCCAAGGCCGTGGCCCAATCGCCAGGCAGGTCATACAACCCGCTCTTCATCTACAGCCGCTCCGGGCTGGGCAAGACCCACCTTCTCCAAGCTGTCGGAAACCAGTTGGCCAAGAGTCGCCCCTCCGAGATCATCATCCTAGCGCCGACGGACGTCTTCGAGTCCGAGCTCATCGAGGCCATCCAGAACAAGACCCTGGACTCGATGCGCCAAGCCTATCGCGCCGCGAACGTGCTCCTGCTCGATGATGCGCAGTTCTTGGCTGGAAAGGAGCGCATGCAGGAGGAGCTTTTCCAGATCTTCAACTCCATCATGGAGAGCGGGGGACAGGTGGTCCTCACCTCCGACCGCCAGCCCAAGGAGATCCCCTCCTTGAGCGAGCGCCTGGTCACCAGGTTCGAGTCCGGTCTGATCGCCGACATCCAGGCGCCGGACCTGGAGACCCGCCTGGCCATCCTGGAGAAGCGGGTCAGGGGAGTGGGGCTCCAGGTCCCCAAGGAGGTCCTGTCCCTGATCGCCGAGGCCTGCAAGGACAACGTCAGGCAGCTGGAGGGCGGCCTCAACCGCGTGGTGGCCTTCTCCTCCCTGCTCAAGTCGGACATAACCCTGGAGAAGGCCCAGGAGATCCTGGGATTCGAGGCGCCGAAGGTGCAGAAGAAAGTCGTGGTCAAGACCGAGCTCGCCGAGGGGCACTCCTACCTGGTGGAGGAGGACAAGCCGGACGCCGCGCACCGCATCCTGCTCAACAAGGCCAGGGAGGGCTATTCCGCCCTAGGGATCGTGCGCAGCCACCCCAAGTCCATGCGGGCCAAGGCGGGCAGCGCCGACGTCACCCTGCTCTGGTTGACGGACCGGGAGTCGGGGCAGGAGAAGACCGTGCCCCCGTCGTTGGAGAGGATGGTGAGCATCATCGAGGCCTTCATCGAGGAGAAGAAGAAGCCCATCATCCTCTTGGACGACATCCAGTATTTGGTATCGAACACCAACTTCGAGGGCGTGGTCCGGTTCCTGCGCAGCATCGTGGACAGCGTCACGGAGCGCAACGCCATCTTCATGGTATCCCTGAGCCCGGAGAGCCTCAAGCCCCAGGAGAGGTCGATCCTGGAAAGGGAGATGGAGGTCCTTCGGCCCAGCCGCATCGAAGAGGCCAAGCTCTGAGCAATTGGCTCAAAGGTGCTTGGCCTCGGCCTTGAAATCGATCAGACGGCTCAGGGCCTCGTCGTACTTCTCCTGCTTGGCGGCGGAACCCGCCTCCTTCAGCAGTTTGACCAGGGTGCTCACGTCCTTGCCCTCGGCCTTGGCGTCGAGCAGCATGGACTTGGCCTTCTTCAGCTCGCTGTTCATCAGCTCGGGGAGGCCTTTCATGATCTCCTCGTGCCCTTTGCGCGCAAGTATCCCCATCATGCTCCAGTCGCCGTGCTCTCCGGCGTCCTTCGCCTCGGCCAGGAGCTTCTTGGCTTCCCTGACGTCCACGTAGAAGCGCTCGCAGGAGGCGATGAGCTTCTCCAGCTCATCGGTCAGCTCGTGGGCCTCGATGTACTTCCCCGTCAGCTTCTCCGCCTGCTTCTTGCCCTTCAGAGCCTCCTCCAGGGCCCCTTGCAGGTCGCCTGCCGCCCTCTTCTCCTTCACCGCCTTGAGCGCCTCGTTTATCCCGGAGGGGTTGGAGTTCATGGACTTGGCCACCTTGACCAGCTCCTCCAGATGCTCCACGTCCGTGTCCAGGCGGGCGTCGATGGCCGCGCGGATGCTCTTGCGGCACTCCTTGACATAGCCCACGGCAGCGGAGACGTCGTTGCTCTTGCCCGACCTGACCGCCTTGTCGATCAGGCGGCGGCCCTCGGCCGTGTCAATGTCGTACTCCTTGGCCAATGCCAGCAGGGGCTTGACCTCGGCGACCAGCTCAGGGAACTGCTTCCTTAGCTCCTCGTCGTCCGCCTTCGGCCCGGCGACGGGGGCAGGGGCTGGGGCAGGGGCTAGGACGGGGGCCGGGGGTGGGGCTTCCCTTATCTCCTCGGTCACCACCACCTCCTCGAACTCGAACTCCACGCCGCATTTGGGGCAGCTGGTCGAGCTCGACGGGATGACTGCGTTGCAGTTGGGGCACTCGATCTCCTCGGCGTCCTCGATCACGAACTCGACGCCACATTTTGGGCATTTTGAAACGATGCCCTTGATGTGATGACCGCATTCGGGGCAGTCGAACTCGAAGGTCTCGTCATCGCTAGCCAAGAAACCACTCCAGAGCTGGATGCTTAAACGAAGGTTAGTGAATAAATAATTGTCGTCGTGGAATGCGCCGAATGAATCTCATCTCTTGCTCCGGAGCATGCGGAGCATTCCCCCGGCACCATCCTCGGGGGGCGGGGTCTCGCTGATCAGCGTGGTGTCCAGCTCACCCTCCCGAAGCAGCCTGGGCAAGGGGCGATAGTCCGGCTCTTTCGCCTGGAGGGGCAGATGCCTCTTCTCCCCTTTTTCGGTGTATTCGATGCAGGAGAAATGGCAATGGAGCGGACCATTATAGAAGGAGGAGAGCTCCTTTAGCACTTTTTCGAAGTCTTTCCCCGTCCTCAAGCTCCCTCCATTCCTGGCGTGTATATGAGCGAAGTCCAGCACTGGAACCACCCCCTGCACCTCCCCCATGACCTCACTGATCTCCTGCAGGGTGCCCCAGGAGCCCCTCTTGCCCATGGTCTCCAGCCCGATCTTGACGCTGTCGGTCCCTTCCTCCACCATCTGCCGACGGCATCGCCTCAGCGCGGCCGTAACGGTGGATGAGCACTCATCAGGAGTGGTGCCGGAATAGGAAGCGGCGTGAACGACCACCAGCCAGGCGCCAAGGATGTGGCAGAGGCGCACGCTCCTCAGCACCCAGTCCACGCTCTTCTCCCGTGTCGCCTGGTTGGGCGAGCAGAAGTTGATGTAATAGGGGGCGTGGGCGCTAAGCGTCACGCCCAGCCGCCTTGCCCTTCGACCAGCCTCGGCGGCCTTGGCCTCGTCCATGCGCACCTGGCGCACGAACTGGACCTCCATGGCGGAGAAGCCCATGGCGGCGACGCGCTCCACCGCGTCCACCGGCCCCTTGCTGCCTGGTGGATAGCCGGCCGGGCCCACGCGGATCATGCCCCTAGGTACGATGACGGAGCTATTAATCCTCAGCATAGGGGGCTGGAGCGCGCAAAGAATAAATGGGGAAGGCGCACTGTTGCGTCCGGTGACGGATATGAAGGATGAGCCGCCCAAGGTCGAGATGGTGGCGATCGAGAAGCCTGCGGACGCGAACATCGTCATCGGCCAGACGCATTTCATCAAGAGCGCAGAGGACCTGTACGAGGCGATGGTGAACTCGGTCCCTGGGGTCAAGTTCGGGGTTGCCTTCTGCGAGGCCTCTGGGCCCAGGCTGGTCAGGGTCGAAGGCAACGATGACGAGCTGAAGCGATGCGCCACGGAGAACGCCATGCGCGTCGGTGCGGGCCATACGTTCTTCGTGGTAATGCGCAACGCCTTCCCGGTCAACGTCCTGCAGCGCATCCGGGAGGTGCCAGAGGTGTGCAGCATATTCTGTGCCACCGCCAACGAGGTCGTGATACTCGTGGCGGAATCGTCAAAAGGGCGAGGGATAATCGGGGTCATCGACGGGCAACCGCCCCTCGGAGTGGAGACTGATAGCGATGCCAAGGAAAGGAAAGAGTTCCTCCGCAAGATCGGTTACAAGCGCTGAGCGCGCCAAGGATGAGCTGGACGAGTACGAGGTCATGGCCAAGTACTATGACATCTGGTACGAGGACTTCACCGAGGACGTCGACTTCTATCGCACCTTGGCGGAGAGGAGCGGGGGGCCGGTCCTGGAGTGCATGTGCGGCACTGGACGGGTTATGGTCCCTCTGGCGGACGCGGGCTTTGAGGTCACGGGTGTGGACCAGAGCTCGGCCATGCTCGACATGCTCAGCTCCAAGATCGAGCTCATCGGCGGCAGGGTGGAGCGCAACATCGAGGTGATCGAGGCGGACATCCGCTCCTTCAAGACCCCCACCCGTTTCCGCTTCGCCTTCGTGCCCTTCAACTCCTTCCTGCATCTCCTCACGCGCAAGGAACAGGTGGATGCGCTGAACAACATCGCCGCGCACATGGAGGACGATGCCATCCTTTCGGTGAGCGTCTTCAATCCCAGGCTGGACAGGCCGGAGAACTTGGTCAGGCACCGGGGGACCAAGGTCACCTCCAAGGGCGAAATCATCTCTAAGTTCGAGGCGCAGACCTTCGACATCGGTCGGATGAACACCACCATCCACTTCTTCTACGACATCTCGCGCCAGGACCGCGAGTTCCGCCGGGTGACGACCAGCATGACCATCAAGCTCATGACCTATCAGGAGATGGCCGATGTGCTCGACCAATGTGGATTCGCGATGGAGGCGGTGTACGGCGACTACTCCTTCTCGCCCTATCGCAAGAACAGCGAGCTGATGGCCTTCGTGGCAAGGAAGCTGTGATGGACCTCGGGCGCATTGACCTCGATCACACGCTCTCCTGTGGTCAGGCCTTCCGCTGGAGGAAGGTGGGAAGGGCCTGGGAGGGCGTGATCGAGGGCAGGAGCGTCCGTCTCTGGCAGAGGGAGCGCGGCATCGAGGTGGAGAGCGATCTGCCAAACGACCGCCTGGAGTGGTACTTCCGTGCGGATGACGATTACGAGAAAATCATCAAGGACATCTCGAAGGAGGCATACGTCGCCTCGCTGGTCCACCGCTTCCCTGGCCTGAGGCTGCTGCGCCAGGACCCCTGGGAGTGCAGCGCCTCTTACATTCTAGCGACGTTTTCCAACATCCCCCGCATCAAAATGATGATCGAGCGCATCTGCGCGCTCTATGGCGAGGAGATCGAGCCAGGTTTGCATGCCTTCCCCGAGCCCAAGGCCATCGCCGAGAACGGGGAGAGGGCGGAGACCTGCGGCCTGGGATTTCGATGCAAGAGGTTCGTCGAATACGCAAGGAGGGTGGACCGAGGCGAGGTGGATTTCGAGGAGCTGAAGGGCGCGGGCTATGAGGAGGTCCACAGGTCGCTGGTAAGGCTCGAGGGGGTCGGGGACAAGGTGGCCGATTGCATCGCGGTTTTCTCCCTGGACCACCTGGAGGCGTTCCCGATCGACGTGCGGATCGCCCGCACGCTCAAAGAAAGATATGGCATCTCCGGCCCCTATGGAAAGATAAGCGCCTTGGCCCGTGAGTACTTCGGGCCTTACGCTGGCTACTCCCAGGAATTCATCTATTATGCAGAGGACCGCAGGAACCTGAACCTAGAATGAGCCTCAATCGATCTGGCAGCTCACGCACTGCGGGGCGTTCACGCCGGTGTGGGTCTCATAGACCTTGACCAGCATCCCACTCTTCTTTACCATCTGGCAGATACGGCAGGTCTCCGTGACGATGTCCGACCCGCCCATCATGCGCACGGCCGCCAGCTCGACCTCCTTGCGGAAGTCCTCGTACTTGCCGCTGTTCTCAATCTCCTTGCTGGTGCCCCTCTTCGCTTTTAAATACTGCGATATCGCAGCGTCTGTGACCCCGAAGCGCCTAGCCACCTCGGCCTGGCTGAGATGGTGCTTGTCCACGAGCTCCCTGGCCAATTCTCGGCGTATGGAGGGAAGGACATACCAAACGATCAACTCGCAAGGGATCTTCATGCTAGCCACGATACCTTTAACGATATTTAAATGTTCGATGGGTGGCGTGCACCTAAGCGAATGAGCGCCACGTGACCTGAAAGAGGACCAAAAAGAATAATACTTCACGATTGTTTACAGCATCCCTAAATCCTAAGTCATGGATTACCCGCGGAGCAGTGAGCACAATGCCAATCGACGAGGTGATGGTTTCCCGGAAGATCATCGAGCGCTACGCCAGAGAATTCCTGAACAATCTGGACGTTGATGTGATAATCGCGGGCGCCGGTCCTGCCTCCTTGACCGCGGCGCGCTATCTCGCCAAGGGCGGGCTGCGCACGGTCATCTTCGAGCGCAAGCTCACTCCTGGCGGCGGCATGTGGGGAGGCGGGTTGACGTTCCCAGTCATCGTGGTCCAGGAGGAGTCCAAGTACCTCCTGAAGGAGATCGGCGTCAAGCTCGAGGACTGCAAGGATGGCTATTACACCGCCGATTCCGTGGAGGCCAGCGCCAAGCTCATCGCCAGCGCCATCGATGCCGGCGCTAGGCTCTTCAACACCATCTCGGTGGAGGACGTCGTGATCCGCCAGGACCGCATCTGCGGCGTGGTGATCAACTCGTCGGCCGTGGAGGTGGCGGGCCTGCACGTGGACCCGATCGCCGTGCGCTCGAAGTACGTCATCGACGGGACTGGCCATCCAGCAGAGGTGGTCAGCGTGGTGCAGCGCAAGGTGGGCAAGCTCAACACCCCGACGGGGCGAATAGAGGGCGAGAAGAGCATGTGGGCCGAGGTGGGCGAGCAGATGACGGTGGAGAACACCATCGAGGTCTACCCTGGCCTCTACGTCACTGGCATGGCCTGCAACGCGGTCATGGGCGCCCCGCGCATGGGCCCGATCTTCGGAGGCATGCTCCTCTCTGGCAAGAAGGTCGCCGAGCTCATACTGAAGAGGGAGAGGAAGTAGCTCAGTCCCCGGGATGCGTCCTCTCGTAGAAGTCCTGGACCTCCCACTCTTCGCGCTGGTCCGGGCTCCCTTCCCTTATGGTCATGCCCAGCATGCGCACGTGCGCCTTCATGGCCCGTTTCGCATCCGGGCCGCCGATGACCTCTGTCACGTACAGATCGTTGCCCTTCTTCTTGGCGCGGAAGGCGCCAGCCATCTCCGCCCCGTTGAAGATGACGTAGCACCACGCCCCGAACCTTTCCTTGATCTGCGGCTGCAGCAGGTAGGAGAGGTTGTCCATGGGCGAGAGCACGAGCTCGGCAGAGGGCGCCCTGGGCTCGCGCTCCGCGTCCTTGGCGAGCATCCAATGCACCGTCTCGTCCCCTTGGACGAGGAATCCCTTGACCAGCAGGCCCTCGTCCTCCAGCTCCGCGAGGATGGAGCGCAGCTCCCGCATGCGCATCTCGAACTTCATGAACCGCACCAGGTTCTCAGCGCTCATCAGCCCGTAGTTGCGGAACAGGAGGCGGATCACCTCCCTCCTCGCCTCCCTGGCCCCCCTCCCTTTCGAGGGCACGGCTCGGAAGCGGTTCGACCCGTCCAGGCAGAGGCAGCTCCCCAGGTACAGGCGGCGCATGGCGTCGTAGGTTCGCCTCTCCCCCACCGGGGAGAGGTCGAAGAGCTTGCGCCTGGATATGGACTTGGTCTCCTCCACCACCTTCATGACCGTGAGCATGTCCTCGTCCATCGCCACCGCCTTCGCGTCCCGGTAGAGCGAGGCGAAGTCCATGGTGGTGTAGGTCGAGAACTCGGGGATGGCGATGGCCCGCACCACCAAGCCCTGCTCGTTGAGCTTCTTGATGGGCACCTTCACCTTGCATCGGAGGTAAGACTCCCAGTCGCCGCGGATCCCGCCCATGCGCTTCATGGCGGCGATGATGTTGTCGTACTTCCTGCCCGATAGGCGTTGCTTCTCGAAGATGTAGGAGAAGACCTCTTGCCGGCTCATCGCCCTAGGGATCAGCCGGCCCTTGGCCAGCATATCACCTATCCTGACGAACCCGGCGGACAGCATGACCTGGGCCGTCGCCTCGTCCAGCTCTGGTACCGGCTTGCCCAGCACCTCCTTCACCCGGAGGATGTCGTAGCCGAGCGACTGGTCGTAGCGCATGACCTCGTCCAGGGCCTCCAAGGCCTTGGGCAGCATGGCCGGATCGTCCAGATCGATGGCACGGACCTCCACGCACCCGCTCATGCTCCACTTCTCCACCGCCCCCGCCAGCCTGCCCTCCGACAGGATGGGGAAGACCCAGCCCTCTCCGAAGCGGGAGGCGATCTCGGCCCAGAGCGGTTGCACCGACGGGTCGTAGAGGCTGACCACCTTGACCCCCTCGGGGAGTGGTCGGAAGGAGCGCAGCGCCTCCATGTCCTCGGAGAGCAGGTGCTCCTCGGTGCGCGCGTCCCCCACCATTATGGCCTGGGCGTCGAGCTTGAGCAGGGCCGAGCGCACCTGGTCCGCGGAGAAGGAGGTGTAGGCGGTGATGGCGTAGAAGGGCAATGGCCCGTAGGCGCGCAGGAACCTTCTGACGACCTCCAGGACGGTGTCGCCTTGGAACTCCTCCGCCTCGAAGGGCAGGTAGACGTTCTCGCGAGACCAGTCCTCCCCCTCCTCGTACTTGCGCACCACGTACATGTTGCGGTCCAGGCGGTCGATGGCGTCCTTGACCTCCTCCTTGTCCGCGCCCATCTCCTGCACCAGCTGACGCATGCTCAATCCGTCGTAGGAGGAGAGGACGTCCAGCACCCTCTGGTCGAAGGAGGTGATGGCCGATTGGCGGAACGCTGCCACGTACAAGGGCGCGTCCTCGGCCAGGATGTAGCGCACCCTTCCCCGGAAGAAGCGCCCCAGCAGCACCTTGCCCTTGGACCTGAGCTCCTCCCAGCGGGCCTTATCGAAGGAGGGCACGCGGCGATAGATGTCCAACAGCATGCCGCACTCGTTCAGGCGGCGAAGGCACTCCTCCTCGCTGGCGAATGGACCGCCCAGCTTGTGCCTTCGGAACGCATCCACCGTCCTGGCGTCGAAGGCCATGGCGTTGCCTTGGCGCAAGCGGAGGTGGTCGAGCTTGAGCATGTACTGCGCCTGCTCGGAGACCAAGAACCTTCCCTCGTCCAGGACCTCCTCGGCCACCATGGCGGCCACCTCCCTCCTGACCTCGGCCTCTTCCTGGCCCAAGGAAAAGGCCAGTTCCTCCACGGAAGCGGGCCCGAACGCCCCCAGCTGGGTGGCGATCGCCGTCTCCAGCGCGCGCTCCCTTTCGACGGATGGGAGCTCGCGCCGGCGATACCTCCACCTGCCAGCGCGGCGAGAGGTCCTTCCCACCAGGTGGGCGATCTCCAGCGCATGCAACGAGCGCACCACTTTGTCGGTGTCGGTCCTTAGCAAAGAGGCGAGCTCGGGCACCCCTCGTTCCTCCTCGAGCAAGGACAGCATCCGCTGGTCCAGCTCGGACGCCTCCCTGTCCCTCCTAAGGATGGTGGTATAGGAGGGCAGGTCCTCCGCGGCCACATAACGAACGTCGTCCACGTACACCGAGGCTACCCTTCCCTCTTGCAGAAGCTCCTCCGACCAGGTGTCCACCTGATCCTTGGAGGGCGTGGCATAGGGGTAGATGGAGCGGCCCCTCTCCTTGAAGAGGTGCAGGGGGCCGGTGCGCTTGAGCAGGGGGACGATGTCGTCCTTCCCCTCCACTCGGCCGATCTTGCGCCGGAAGTAGTCGGAGACCTTCTCCTCCTCGAACTCGAACCTATCGAGCTCCCCCTCCATGACCTTGGAGAGGACCTTGCGGTGCAGCTCGCGGAGGAGCGAGGAGCGGTCCTCCATCAGCACTATGTCCGATATGCCGGCCAGCACCACGTTGTGCGCGAAGGGCGAAGGGGAGCTGGAGAAATCGATCATCACCAAGGACATGTCCCCCTTCTCCAGGGCGTCCAGCACGAGGCGGGCGTTGGCTATGTCCATAACGTCCTCCAGGATCTCGCGGAACGTCTCCTCGATGACTGGGACGTCCTTGAGGTTGCTGAGGTAGTCGAGCAGGTAGCCGGAGCGGACCTGCTGGCGGTTGACCGAGACCTCCCTGCCCTTGTAGTTGCGCAGGATCATGAAGGAGCGGGCGGCGGTGTGACGGAACCTCTGCTTGAATATCTCCGAGTCCTTGATCGCCTTCCTCAGTATCGATTCCAGGTCCTTGCTCGGCACCAAGCCCTCGACTTCGCGCAGCTTGAGCTGACGAGGAACCGAGATCATGAAGGCGTCGTCGACCACGCTGACGGAGACGTTGCATCCCAGGCGCTGAGTGAGCTGGAAGGCGTAAGCCCTCGAAAGCGCGTCATTGACGCGGCGCCCGAAGGGGAAGTGGAAGATGAGGTTGTGGTTGCCGGTCCGGTCCAGGTAGCCCTCTATGGCCAAGGTCTTGTCGTCCGGGACGACGTCCACGGCCGCGCGCTGCTCCTTGAAATAGGAGAGGATGGAGCGGGCGCTTCCCTGGTCGATGTCGAAATCGGAGACGAGCCAGTCCAGCACCTTCTCCTCGGGCTCGTCCAACCTCTGGGTGAGCTCGCGACGGAATTTGGCCACCTCCATGGAAAGGTCGAAGGAGCGGGGCAGCATCTCCCCGGTCCACGAGGGCACGGTCGGCTTGCGCCCGGAGGCGGACTTTACGAAGACCCTCATGCCCTTGGCCCGGACGAATTCGTAGGACTTGCCGCCGAGGACGAAGACGTCCCTGGTCGCCAGTCGCTCCACGAACTTCTCAGAAAGGTCTCCCATGAAGGCGCCGCGCTCGTTGACCACCTTGTAATTGGCCTCCTCTGGAATCGTCCCGAGGTTGAGGAAGTAGATCATGCGGCCGCCCTTCTTCTTGCCGAAACGGGCCTCCGTCTCGTCGTACCAGACCTTGGAATAGACGCCCTCGAACCCGTCTTTGCTTCCTAGGTAGCGGAGGACGCTGAGGAACGACTCCTTGCTCAGGTTGCGGTAGCAATGCGAGCGCCGCACCACCTGGTAGGCGTCGTCCACCTCCCAGCGCTTCTCTATGCTCATGCCCACCAGGCTCTGCGCCAGGACGTCCAGGCAGTTCTCGGGGATGGTGACGCGGTCGATGTTGGCGCGGTGCGCCGCCCGGCAGAGCACCGAGCACTCCACCAGGTCGTCCTTCTCGAAGACGATCATGCGCCCCTTGGAGGTCCGGCCTTGGGAGTGCCCGCTCCGGCCGATGCGCTGCATCCCCTTGGCGACCGACTTGGGCGAGCCTATCTGGCACACCAGGTCCACGAACCCGATGTCTATGCCCAGCTCCAGGGAGGTCGAGGACACCACGCATTTCAGCTGCCCGTTCTTCAATCGCTCCTCGACGTCCAGCCTCGTCTCCTTGGAAAGGGAGCCGTGATGCGCCTCGATGCTCTCCAGCCCCCGCTCCTTGAGCTTGTAGACGACGTTCTCCGTCCCCGAGCGGGTGTTGGTGAACACGATGGTGCTCCGGTGCTCGTCGATCATCTCCTTGAGCATGTCGTACATCTTGGAATTGGTGATCTCGAAGGAGAGCGAGGTCATGTCGTCCGCGGGGCACAGCACCTTCAGGTCCAGGTTCTTTCGCGTCTTCACCTCCACCAGGTAGACGTCACGGCCCTTGCCCTCCTGATGGCCGACGAGGAACTGAGCGATCTCCTCGATGGGGGCGAGGGTCGCCGAGAGGCCTATGCGGGTGAAGCCCCTCCGGCAATAGTCCTGCAGCCTCTCCAGCGTCAGGGAGAGGAAGACGCCCCTTTTAGAGTCGCATATCTCGTGGATCTCGTCCAGGATGACGTACTCCACCCCCAGGAACTTCTCGCGGAACTTCGGGGCGGCCAGCGCCAACGCCAACGACTCTGGGGTGGTGATGAGGATGTGCGGGGGGTGCTTGAGCATCTTCTGCCTTTCCGCCTGGGGGGTGTCCCCGGTCCTGACGCCCACCCGGATCTTGGGCATGGCCGCATGCTCCCTCTGGGCCAGCTCGGCGATCTCCCTCAAGGGCTGCTCCAGGTTGCGGTTGATGTCATTGGCCAGCGCCTTCAGGGGCGAGACGTAGACGCAGTAGATCTTCTCCTCCAGCTTCCCCGCCTTTGCGTACTTGAAAAGCTCGTTGATGATGCTGAGGAAGGCGGTCATGGTCTTCCCTGAGCCGGTGGGGCTGGAGACCAGGACGTTCTGACGATGGTGGATGATGGGGATGGCGTAGGACTGTGGCTCGGTCATGTCCTCGAACTTGGAGGTGAACCACTCCTCGATCAGGGGCTCCATGAGGCCGAGCACCTCCTTCTTGCTATGCTTGAGTGCCACTCTTTCCATCAGTTTCCACCGAGCTTGAATCACGCTCCATTCGGTGCCATGGTATTACTAGTTTACTGCTTTCACTTGGGAGTGAATGGATGCGCCCACCCTTTCGATGAGGAGGGCATAAAGATCACCCAGGGCTTCCCAAAATAGGCCGTCAGCTTTATCCCGGCGACCGACCTAATCGGTCATGATGAGAGCTAGCTGGTTCAAGATCGAGGACGGGGTGGCCAAGGCATCTTGGAAGGAATGGAGGGCTTGCGCCGCGGACCGGGAGGACCTCAAGGCCTCGGTGGCGTTGGGTGGCAAGGTGTTCCAGATATGCATGGGACCGTTGGTCCCGCCGATGCCAAGGCACGCCAAAGCGCAGATCGAGGCCTATGCCCACGCCCTTCACCATGGGTTTGACGAAGTGGACGAGCGAACGCTCCAAGAGTTGGTCTCCAGCTTCGAAGGGCGAGGCGGGTTGGTGGAGCCGCGCTTCTGGGAGGACCCCCGCCACCGTCTGGTGCAGCATCTCTCTTTGAACGAGGTGCCGTATCGTGGAGGCGGCCTGGCCAGGATAGAGCTGCTGGCCCTGGAGGACGACCTGGACCATAACGTCCGCCTCAACCTCCTGCGCCTGGCCTGGATCATGGAGCTGGGCGCGGGCATGGGCTCGCCCTACTCGAAATCACAGTCGGACGACTGGCGCTCTCCTAGGAAGATATCCGATGCGCTGAGCGGGATCTCGCAGCTTCTGGACGAGGGGCTGCCCGAGTTCCTTGACGACAAGGAGGCCAAGGCACTAAGGAGGATGGTCTCGGACCTAAGAAAGCTCGGAGCACCAGCGCTGGGCCCGGAGGCCTTGGTCAGCCTCTCCCAGCGGTCGGATGTGGGGATGAGCTCGGATGGAAGGCCGGTGCTTCTGTCCGCGGCCTTCAAGGCCGGAGAGCTCAGCGCCAAGGACGCACGCACCTGGCGGAGGGCCTGCTTCCTCTACGGCTCGCTTCTGACCGCGTTCAAGGTCATGATGCTCGCCCATGTTTCGGGCGAGGTTGGAGGTCTTCGACCTCTGAGCGCGCTGTTTTGATGGTGCGGCATCGAAGGTCGATGCCGGTCCAAAAAGGTTTTTGAGCTAGTAGGCGTTTAAAAACCCCGATAAGTTGAGAAAACCAGTCGTCCTACTGCTCGGGTTCGCTCTGCTCGCCTTAGCCTTGATACCCGCCTCCTGCCCTACGGCAGCCGCCGGTCCAGAGCATCTCATTTCGGGAACGGTGAGGGACCTGGAGGGGGTGGGGATGATGAGCGTCGTGGTTCGGGCCGAGAGGGTTGATAACGGGTCGGTCTACCAAACCATCACCGGTGAGCAGGGACAGTACAACATGATCCTTCCTGACGGCCTTTATAACTTATCGGCCGCGATCGCCAGCTACGGTTCGAACATCACCTATTCCATGATCCAGGTGGCCTCGGACCTGGGTGAAATGGACTTCACCGTCCAGGTCGTGACCGGAAGGGTGGAGGGACATGTTACCTCCAAGGACGTCCCGATCGTCGGCGTCCAGGTGGTCCTGTCCAACGGCAATTCCACGTACCTCGGGATAACCACCCTCCCCCTTGGCAGCTACTCCATAATCGGCGTCGTCCCCGGGGTATTCGTGGCAAGGGCGGAGAGGGTGGGATACTGGACCAATGTGTCTCAGCAGCCAGTGTTCGTCAACGAGAACGAGGTCACGGAGCAGGACTTCGTGCTGGAGCCACAGCCTGCGCGCATCTTTGGAAAGGTGACCGTTGGCGACAACCCAGAGGAGGGTGTGTCCTCCAAGCTGATGTCTGGGACGGTCGAAGTAAGGATAGCCGTGACGGACGTGAACGGCAACTACTCCTTCTCCAACATCATCGCTGGCGAGTACCTGGTGGTATTCAGCAAGGAGGGCCTGGTGGAGAAGACCTACCCCATCTCGATCTCCCCCTTCGAGGACAAGGAGCTATCGGTCTCCATGGACCCGGACCAGATCTCAGGTGATAACGGCTTCATCGTAGGTTTGGACCTGACCCATTCGATGATGGTGGTCGCATTGATCGTGGTCATGCTAATGATGGTCTTCGCCATCTTCGTCAGGTTGCGTGTCATGAAAAGACCGGAGCTATTGGCCAAAGAAGAAGAGGAGAAGGAAGAGTCCCCCCCGAACCAAACCAAGGAGAAGTAAGCTCAGATCCCTAGGGACCTGCGGACCTTGGCCAGGTTCGCCTTGACCTCGTCGTCGACGCGTTTGTAAAGGCTGTTGCCGTGCGCGTCAATTGCCACGGTGAGCGGCCCGAACCCCTTGACCTCCATTATCCACATGGCCTCGGGCATCCCTAGGTCCAGCCATTCCACGCCCCTCACTTCCCTGATGCCCGCTGCGCCCTGCACCGCCGCCCCCCCGGTGAAGGCCAGGTAGACGCAGCCGAACTTGGACATGGCATCGACGGTCGGCTGGGACATCCCTCCCTTCCCGATGATGGCCCTTACGCCAAACCTCTCGATGAACTCGGGCTCCATGGAGTTCATCCTGGAGCTGGTGGTAGGACCGGCGGCGATGGCCTTCCACTTCCCTCCGTCCTTCTTCATTATAGGGCCAGCATGGAATATCGCCGCCCCATTCAGGTCCAAAGGCAGCTTCCGGCCCTCTCGGGCGTGCTCCAGGGCGCGGATGTGGACCTCGTCCCGCCCCGAGATGATGACCCCGTCGATGGTCGCCGTGTCCCCGACCTTGAGCGCCCGGACGTCCTTATCGCTCAACGGCGTCCTCAGCTTCATTCGAATCCCTCCCGGGAATAGTGCACGCTTCCATCCTTCATGATCCGGGCGGAAGCGCGTCTGGCGGCCCAGCATTGCAATGTGACGGCCACGGGCAGGCTGGCGGTGTGACAATAAGCCGCCTTAGCCTTCACCCCCAGGACGGTGGTCCTTCCCCCCAGGCCCATCGGTCCTATCCCCGTCATGTTCAAGGCTTCCTTGAGTTCGGTTTCTAGCTTGGCTAAATCCACGTCCTTGTTCTCTCGGTCGAGCCTTCCGAGCACTGCCTTCTTGGAGAGCAATAGGGCCTCGTCGGCGGACCCTCCGATGCCGAGCCCGACGATGGTTGGGGGACAGGGATTTCCTCCCGCCCTTACCACCGTGTCCAGAACGAAGGCCTTGATGCCGTTCTTACCCTGGGAAGGAGTCAGCATGGCCAGGGCGGTCATGTTCTCGGAGCCTGCGCCCTTGGTCATGACCGTTATCTCGGTGTAGTCGAGGCCCGCGAACTCGAAGTGGACGTATGGCATCCCCTTACCAAGATTGTCACCCGGATTGTGCCGGGTCAGAGGATGCACCACGTTCGGACGGAGGGGGATCTCGGAGGTGGCCCGGGAAACCCCCCTGCGAATGCCCTCCTCCAGGTGGGAAAGGCACTTGCCCTTGACGAAGAAGAGGGGGATTCCAGTGTCCTGGCACATCGGCAAGGAGAGGCGGTCGGCCGCGGCGACGTTCGTGAGGATGGTCCGGAGCTGCTGCCTCGCGATCTCGCCGGTCTCCTCCCTCTCCGCCCGCTTTATGGCCTCTAGGACATCCTCGGGCAAGATGGTGACAGCGGCCTTGAGGAGGTTCACCGTCACCTCTTCCAGTAGCTTGATGGACTTCATCGTACCCCCTGCCTTGATATCTAGTAATTAGGTATGAATCACTTTCCAATCCGCAAGGAAGGATTTATAGCTCAGATGCCCTACCAAGGGGCCAATCGGGAGGGGGTCAAGTGCAGGAACCGATAGTGCTGCAGAATCTCACCAAGGAATATGGCAAGGGGTTCAGGGCTGTGGACAACCTGAGCCTCGGGGTCAGGAAGAGCTCCTTTGTGGGCTTTCTTGGCCCCAATGGGGCGGGCAAGACCACCACCATCAAGATGTTGACCAATCTTCTCACCGTGACTTCTGGTAAGGCATACCTGAATGGAATGGACGTCTCCACTGACCCCAAGAAAGCCCTGGGTAGCGTCGGGGCGGTGGTAGAGACCCCTGAGTTCTATCCTTATCTCACTCCTACGGAGACCCTCGAGTACCTGGGTGCAATCCGAGGGATGCCCAAGGATGAGGTGAAAAGGAGGACCAAGGAAGTGCTGGAGACGGTCAAGATGACCGAATCGGCCAATGTGCGCATAGGGAAGTTCTCCAAGGGAATGAAGCAGAGGATCGCCGTGGCGCAGGCGTTGCTCCATGAACCCACCATCGTAATCCTGGACGAACCTACCTCTGGCCTCGACCCTCGGGGCATGGTGGAGGTGCGCGACATCCTGAAGGACCTGAGGAAGATGGACTATACCATATTCATGTCCTCTCACCTCCTGAACGAGGTGCAGGAGGTCTGCACCGATGTGGCCATGATCGATCATGGCAAATTATTAGCCTATGATGCAGTGGTTAACCTGTTGCATAAGATAGACGCCAAGAAACTCGAGGTGCACATCGCAAACCCAGTATCCGGAGAGGCCATGGATAAACTGCGGGGTTTCGATGGAGTGCAATACCTGAGCGTTATGGATGAGCATCGATTCGCCATCGACTTCGTTGGTGACGAAGAGAAGCAGGCCGAACTGTTGCTGAAGATACAAGGCTTGGGCTATAGGGTAGTGTCCTTTAGGGAGTCGGGCGTCGCTCTTGAGAACTTGTACATGAGCCTCATCAAGGGCTCGAGGTGAGGAAGATGGCCGTGACGAGCAACAGATCCCTGCCATCCGACATGCAGCAGATCCTGACGATAGCGAGGTACGACATATTCAAGCACCTGCGCAGCAAGCGCCTATTTGGGATTCTAATCGCGGAGGTGGTTATCCTCGCTCTCGTGCTGGCCATCCCTCCCATGGTAGGCCAGCCCTACAGCGACGATCCGGCCGACTTCGTGCGCAGCGTGGCGATCTTCACTTTCACGAACATCATCATCATTCTTGGCGCCACCCTCTTCGCGGGCGATGCCATAGTCTCCGAGTTCCAAGGCCGCACGGGCTACCTGCTCTTCCCCAACCCCATTAGGCGGTCCTCCATATACCTGGGCAAGTTCCTGGCCACGGCCCTCATAGCCATACTCATCGTAACCATCTGGTACGGGGTGGCCATCATCGCCGGCCTGATCATGACCGGCGGGGTCTCGGGTCTCGCCCTGCAATCATATGGCCTTGCCTTGCTTTACGCGCTCGCCGCGGCTTCGGTCGGTTACTTGGTAGGCACCTTCATGAAGGGGGGCACTGGAGCCTTGGTGCTCACATTCTTCCTCCTGTTCCTGATTTTTCCGACCGTCGATCAAACGGTTGGAATGATCGCAGGGATAAGACCAGAGCCTTCGATAACCTTCCAGGCTGGTACAATCGACTACATATTCATCGATCCCTATCCCGTGGACTCAACGCAGAACATCGACCTGGGACAGGGGCAGAACTTCACGTTCTACTCGCTGATACCGCACGTGGACATGGCCGTCATAGTGATGTTGGCCTATGTCGTGGTCTGCAACGCCGTCGCCATGTGGAGGTTCAGGACCAGGGAGATGGTGGGCTGAGAGATGCGCATCGAGCTCCTGCTCATCGGCGACGAGCTCCTCACGGGGGAGCTCGACCCCTATCCATCCATGATGGCGAGCGCCGTGCGAGGCAAGGGGGCCTCGATCTCCAGGATAACGATGGTGCCAGATGTGGTCAGGGACATCATGCTCGAGCTGGATTCCACCTGCTCCAGGGGCACGGACCTGGCCCTGGTGACCGGCGGGCTGGGGCCGACCATCGATGACGTGACCCGGCACGCCTTGGCGGGGTTCCTAGGCAAGGAGCTGGTGATCGATCCCGCGGCGAGATCGTGGATGGAAGAGGCCCTAATCAAGAAACATGGGCACAGGCC
Source organism: uncultured Methanomassiliicoccaceae archaeon (assembly GCA_964354665.1). Taxonomy (GTDB): domain Archaea; phylum Thermoplasmatota; class Thermoplasmata; order Methanomassiliicoccales; family UBA472; genus JAJRAN01. Next base: position 22,161 of record CAYHAO010000028.1, read on the forward strand.
CAAGGCCCCCTCCGCGGCCATGCTCATGGCTATGGTGCCAGAGGGAACGGAGGCGCTACGCAACTCGACCGGGGTGGCGTGCGGCATCAAGGCGGCGCTCGGCGATACTACCATCATCTGCGTGCCAGGCTTCCCCAATGAGATGGTGGCTATGTTCGAGGAGTACTTCCTACCGCTGGTGAGGCCGGAGGGCCAGGTGGAGAGGGTGTTCCAT
>CAYHAO010000029.1:0-22052 GCA_964354665.1 uncultured Methanomassiliicoccaceae archaeon
AGTGGGCTCAGCCAGATTCGAACTGGCGAACTTCTGCGTGTCAAGCAGACGTCATAACCACTAGACCATGAGCCCTTGAGGGTCTTGCTGTAATACCTTCGATACTATATGCCTTTCGCCCAGCGTTCATGCTCCTTTGCCACCACTGGTCATTCCAGGCAGCCATGGTAGCAGTCGGTGACATACTTGATCGTGACCCTCCCCTCTACCTGATGCTCAGCGAAGACGCGTCCCAGCTCCGCCATCATCTGGGGAAAACCTGGCTCGCCCTCCTTGGGCATGTAGGAGGCCGAGGTGATTAAGCACTCTAGACCTTCCAGATCATGATCCTTGCTGTGCCAGAACTGGGAGTGATGGTAACCGGATGGATAGAAGTGCTCCTGCGGGTCCTGGCGCAGGGCATCGATCTCGTCCTTGTCCCGCGAATATCGGTCGACCAGTTCTGAATAGGCTCGATTGAACGGGTCCGCCTCCTTCTCCCGGTTGTTCCAGACCATTATCACCTGCCCACCTGGCTTGAGGACCCGCCTCAGCTCCTCCCTCGTAAGATTGGGATCGAACCAATGGAATGCCTGTGCCGCCGTTATCGCGTCCATGCTCCTGTACGGCAAGGTGGTGCGCTCCGCGTTACCAGCAACGCTATGGAAGCCAGGGACATCGCATAGTCTAGCCTCGGCCAGCTCCCGCATCTCTTGATTCGGCTCCACGGCATACACAGAGAGGCCGTGGTGGAGCAGGAGCTCGGAGAAGATGCCGGTCCCTGAGCCGAGATCCGCGACATTGCATCCCTTGCCAAGAGCGCCGACCGCGAACAGATGGTCGAAAAGATCATGCGGATAGCCGGGTCTGGCCTTCGCGTAAGATGAGGCGCGCCCGGAGAAGCGCTGCTTAGGGTCGACCCGTCCATCCATGCGGGAGGCACAGAGCCTACTCAGTACATCATTTTTTCCGGGTCCCCCGGTACCTTTTTATGGTCCTCCCCGTTATCCAGAAAAAGGGTGCTGGATGCCCGAGATATTGCTATTCACCAAGCCTGGCTGCCAGAAATGCGATTGGATCAAGGAGCGCATCCCTCCTGGCCTTAAGGTAAACATCATCAACATGGAGACTGCTGAGGGCATGGCCGAGGCCGCCTATTACGAACTGCTCAACAGGCACACGCCGATACTTGTGGTTGATGACACGGTCACCGAGGGCGCCATAAACATCATGGACAAGTTGAGATCGGTAGCAGGCTGTGGTGACGTTTAATTAGGCCATCGCGCCTAACCTTTCTGTCATGTTCGCGCTGGGCATCGAGGGCACCGCTCACACCGTGGGCGTGGGGATCGTCGACGAAGCAGCGAACGTCCTGGCCAACGAGATCAAGATGTACAAGCCGGAGACGGGCGGGATACATCCTAGGGAAGCGGCGAACCATCATGCGGAGAACGTCGTCCCCTTGGTCCAGAAGGCCTTGGATACCGCGAGCTTGAAAGCCAAGGAGCTAGACCTCATCGCCTTCTCCCAAGGGCCTGGTCTGGGTCCATGCTTGCGCACGGTGGCCACCGCGGCCCGGGCGCTTTCGCTGACCTTGGACCGGCCAATCATCGGAGTGAACCACTGCATCGCCCATTTGGAGATAGGGAGGGGCAAGACCCCGGCACAGGACCCCGTGCTCCTCTACGCCTCAGGTGGCAACACCCAGGTCATCGCCTTCGCCAACGGTCGCTACCGCATCTTCGGCGAGACCCTGGACATCGGCATCGGTAACATGCTGGACAAGCTCGGGCGCGAAGTCGGACTTGGCTATTACGCCGGACCGAAGATCGAGAAGGCGGCGAAGGAGGGGAGGAAGCTGCTGGATCTCCCCTACTCGGTGAAGGGGATGGACATGGCCTTCTCGGGCATCCTCACTGCCTGCCTTGCCCTAAGGGACAAGGGGGAGAGCGTCGAGGACATCTGCTATTCGGTCCAGGAGACGTGCTTCGCCATGCTCACCGAGGTGACGGAAAGGGCCATGGCCCACGTGGAGAAGTCAGAGGTCCTGCTCGGTGGAGGGGTGGTGCAGAACAAGCGCCTGCAGGAGATGGTGGCCCGCATGGCCCAGGACCGCAGCGCGAAGATGTTCGTCCCTGACCGCACCCTCTGCATCGACAACGGCGCCATGATCGCTTGGACCGGCTTGGTGATGCATCGGGCCGGCATTCGGATGAGGGTCGAGGACACCGTGGTCAACCAGCGCTTTCGCACCGACGAGGTCGAGGTGACCTGGAAGAGGTGAATCAGGCCGAGGCCTTTACCGACCTCTGCTGACCGATTATCTCGTCCAACTTCTGAAGGAAAGCCTCTTCATTGCCCTTGGCGATGGTAGCCCCACTTGCCACAGCATGCCCTCCCCCTTGGCCTCCGACGGTTGCCGCGGCCTCGCGCAAGGCCACAGCCAGATCCACGCCCTTCTCCACCAGCCTGAAGTTGGCCCGGGAAGAGACCCTGACCTTGTCCCCATGCATCGACAATGCGATGGTGGGCTTGTCGCAATCTCCCACGAACTGCATGGTCAGGCCGGCCAGGACCCCTGAAAGCGAGGGGTTGGGGCTGATGAAGTATTGCAGGTTCTGCCTCTTCGACACGCCTCCACCGACGATGGCCTTCATCGCCTCAAGCACGCTCTCGCTATACTCCTTGCGCAGTCGTTCCGCGCTCTGCCTGGCCTTGGCATCCTTCAAGGTGAGGGCAACGCCCACGCCCTCCTGGTCCGTGCGGCCGCAAGCATTCAGCAGTTGAGCAAGGTCATCAGCGGTCGTCTGCCAAGCGGAGAAGAAGTAGCGGTCCGTGATCTGCTCCTCCATCGACGACGTCGTGCATCCTTGCTCCAGCAGGCGCAACGCCACCAACGAGGTCAGCTTCCTCCTCTCGGTCTCATTCAGCTGGACAAGCGACGCATCCTCGGGGATGCCAGCCTCCTTGAGCAGGGCCATCGCCCCCTGCAGGTTGCCTGAAACGCCAATTATGAAAGGTTCGAACCCCCCGGCAAGCTCTTCCGCCAGCCTTCCCTCGGGCAGGAGGGAGCCGGGGCGGAGCTCCAACACGCGCCGGGACAATCCGCCATTGAGGAGCCATTTGTTGATCCCGCTCAGCCCGCGTATGTGCTGTCTATCACCCACGATCCCAGCAAAGGCGATGGGCAACAGGTCCCAGTTCCTTTCATCAATGGCGAGGGCGAATATCATGCTGACCGCTCCCGCGCATCCAGAGGTCATGCCGTCGATGCCGAAGAGGTGGGGATTTACGTGGATAATCTTGCTCGAGCTGCCTACGGGTGCATGATGGTCCAACACTATGACCGAGGCATCCAGCTGCTCCAGCTCCGTGAGGAACGAGGAGCCCATGTCCGCCAGAATAAGGCACTTAGCCCCATGTCCGACAAGTTTGATCGTCTCCAGGTCCAAGCTCTTCGACAAGGTCAATTGGAAGCGGATGCCCTTGCGCAGAAGCGCGTTTGCGATGATGCCTGCCGAGGATATACCGTCCGCATCGTAGTGGGTTAGCACCCGGACCTCAGGATGCCTGCGCACCTCTTCTGCGGCTTGGGATAAAAGGGAAAAGAAGAGTTTGGGAAGGCCTTCTCCTTCCATCCGCCCTCACTCGAGCAGCAGTTCCGCGTTCTTGAGGCTGTACTCCCAGTTCTGGGGGAGGACCTCGTTGCGCTTGTAGTATTTCACCAAGCGGCGGATCTTGGACTCAATGAGCTGGAGGTTGCGGTTGTTGGCCATATCCTTCTTGTTCTCGAGCATGTGGTTGTTGACATTGATCGCCCGCCTCATCAGGGCCATGAGGTCGTCAGGTATCTCTGGCTTCATCCCATGCTCGGTCAATATCTCATAAACGGTCTTGCCGGTGGCGAGGCGTACGCTCGGCACGGCATAATTGTCCCTAAGGACGAGACCGATTTTCGCGGAGGTCATGCCTTCCTTGGCAAGCTTGACCACCATCTGCTCGATCTCCTCCTTCGACATGGTGACCCACTCAGGGTTCTCGGTCACCAGGGGCTTTGCGGAGGCGGACTTGCCCCTCCTTCGCGCATGCATTTTTGCCATATGATCATCATTCCTGGATTGTTCTAACTAAAGTGTTTTTACCAGTGGCGAAGTGGAAGCCCATTCGTGTCCTAGTATATAAGTGTTGAGCGGTGCCCTAGAGGCAGGAGCGGAACCCTTTGTTGTTGGAACGGTGCTCGACAATCTTAGCCCTCGACCATCCTAGAACCTCCGAGTACTCCTCCTCCCCAAAGGCGAGGGGGGAGGGCAGCTCAGAGAAAAGGTCCCATTGCATCTCGGCCTTGTCCTTAGCACTCGGAGGGCATATCAGTTCCCCGCAGAATACCACTCCATCCCTGCGCACCACAAAGGCGACCGGGGACACGTCGCACCCACACTCCTCCCTGACCTCGCGCATGGCCGCATGCTCCGCCACTTCGTTGGCCTCTATCCTGCCTCCAGGCATTTCCCATCCCTTGCGGGTCGGATTATAGACCATTACGAACCTATCCCCGACATAGCAGATGCAGTAGACCCATTTCATGCGCTCACCACGATCATGGCATGGTCCTTCTCGAACGGCTCCAGGTCCATGACGTCCAAAACTTCGAACCCATCCTTGGCCAATTGGGACCTTGCCTCCTCAAATATCTCCTTTGGTTCGCGGGTCACATCCTCGGAGCGGGCCTTGAGCGAGAGCATCCCCCACCTCGAACCGAAGACCCTCAAGGCTTTGGAGAAAATTGCTGTCTGGTTCTTCTGGGCAACGTCCTGATAGACCACATCCACCCTTTCCACCAAGAAGGAGAGGTCCTGTGGCTTGGTGGCGTCTGCCAATATCGGTACCATGTTCCTTCGTCCCTCGCAGACCTTCACCAGGTCCCTGAAGGATCGAGGGGAGATCTCGACGCAGTAGACCGTTCCGTTACGGACGACGTCAGCGACGTGGCTTGCCGTAGTACCAGATGCTGCACCTAGATACAGCACCCGCGAATCCTCCTTGAAAGGGGACCTAAGGCCACCCAGGCGCAGATAGGCTCCTAGCTTGCTTCGGCTGGGGGACCATTCCCTGTACTCCATCCCTTCAAAGACGAAGAGCCTCTCGCCGTAGACGCGAGAACCAGGCGTAGAATTCCTTGTCAGCAAGCGTTCCCCATCCCAGTAGACCCCCTTGGCCCGGGTCTCTACCAGTCGTGTCTCCTCCATCCTAGTCCAAGGGACATGGCGGTGAAGCTTAAAATCACAGCGGGGCATTGCATCAGCGTGGCAGGCTCGGAGGAGGCTAAGCGCATCGAGGAGCTCAGCGAGCGCATCGAGGAGCTCGAGTCCACCCTAAAGAAGGTCGCGGAGCCCTATTCCGAGCTGGTGCGCCAGCTCTCCATGTTCCAGGACACGGTCCAGAAATACTTCAGGCTAATGGACCTCTATCAGAAGCACGGCGTGGTGAGCATCGACACCATCCTGCCCCAGGTCAAGGACCCCATCTCCAAGGAGATCATGCGCATCCTCCTGGACAAGCCAGGACTTAACATTTCCGAGGTGACCGAGGAGCTCAGGGCTCGGAGGGGGTCCTCATCCAGGCGCATCGTGCGCGACCGCCTGGGGGAGCTCCTAGCAGAGGGCATGGTAAAAGAGAAGTCGGACCGGAAGGAGAAGACCTACGAGATTGCGGAGGAGGTGGTGCGGAAATGGTCACAAGTGCTCGGATTGTCCAAATAAGGTGGCCACCGGTCCTCCTACCAGAGGAAGGGCGGAAGCCCCCCAGAAATAATGATGATGCTATTCGGAAGGGAGTCGCGAGATTCGAAGGCGGAACCGAGGTGTGAGAAAATGGCGGAAGGAAAAGACGAGATGCCGGACCCGGAACAGCTAAGGCAGATATTCCAGGTCATCGGGGAGAGCGTCCCCGAGTTGCTGGACAAGATCACCAAGATATTGTACAGCGCCTCGGAGGGCGAGAGGTTCGGTCAGTCCGTGGCAGCGTTCTACAAGGCGCTCGTGGCGGCGGGCATGACCAAGGATCAGTCCTTCACCCTGACCAAGGAGTACATGAACAACGTCTCGCTCGGTGGGATGCTGAAGAACATCTTCTCCGGGGGGCTGAGCCGGGACCTGAGCGAGAACATGGGCCAGGGGAACAAGCGTTGAGGAGGGCCATGAATGGCCAATGCCACTAAAGAGCAGATGCCAGAAGTAGTCGCGATATTCATAGCTAGAATGCCTTGGATGTTCTGGACCCTGCTGACATCCTACCTACGCATGAAGAAGCAGTCCAAGCTCGCAGGGAAGGAGTTCTATCGGGTCCTGGTCGAGAACGGCATCCCCCCCGGGATGGCCCGGGAGCTGAGGGATGAGTACTCCAACATGTTCAATATTACTACTCTAATGAAGAGCTGGGGGCTGCAGAAGTAAGGCCGCCCATCCATCCGCCCAGGAAACGATGGCCCACCACTCCTTCTCCATTCACTTGCGGACGAGGTACTCGACGATCCCGTATCCCACATCATCATCCAAAGTGAACTTGGCCAGGCACTCGTGCATGTGCGAGACCACCTTACCGTCGCGCGAGGCGAAGGGCAAGGCGGTCTTGTGCTTGACCACCGCCTTGACGCCGTGCACGTCGCCCTCCTTGTCATGAAGGGCCATGTAGACGGTGTTCGGGCTGTAGTCGCGGTTGTACTCCGTGACGATGTCCGCTCGCATGATGGGCACGTTCTTGCCATCGATGTGGATGAAGCCTGCGTCCACCTCTCCCTTGTCCATGAAGAGCTTGGTCAGGTTGAAGGCGTAGCCCTCGTCGAACTGGCAGGTGATCCAGACCCACATCTTCGGGGCGTTCCAGTCCCTGACACCCCAGGAATGGTCCCTCTCCCCCATGGCGTTGATGTCGTACACCCTGGTCCCGATGTTGAGCTTTCCCAGGACCTTGCCGAATTGCTCGGTGTGCTCCGAGGCCACGGCCTGGGCTATCTTCTCCTTGTCCCCGCTGACGCTCTCGCGGTAGTCGTAGACATTGTTCAGGGCGGTGAAGTCCAAGGCGAAGGAGACCGGCTCCTTCTCCGCGTCCTTGTGCATCTTGGGGAGCTCACCTGCGAACTCCAGATGCCATTTCTTCTCGTCCTCCACCTTCGCGAGCTTCAGCCCCTTGGCTTCCAGCTCGTTGTCCTCCATGGCCACGGAGTCCTTGATGCCCATGACGCTGCCATCTGGCAGCATGAGGAAACAGAACACGTCCTTCAGCTTCTTGTTCGGCTTGAGGCCGATCCTCATGAACCCGCAGATGTCCTGCCCTCGGTCATAGAAGTTGAAGTAGAAGCTCTCGTTCCATTCCTCTTGGCTTCCGAACTCGTGGATGATGTCGCTGCTCAAAGAATTCACATCTCCTCTAGGTAGATGATTCCCTCATTACCGTCGAGGGTTACCTTCTGCCCTGTCTTTAATATTTTCGTCGCCCCCTTGACCGCGGTGACCGCGGGGATTCCGTATTCCCTGGACACGACCGCGCCGTGGGAGAGTATTCCCCCGGTCTCGGTCACCAGACCCCCGATCTTGGAGAAGACCGCGGTCCAGCCAGGGTCCGTGTTGGACGTTACCAGGATCTCCTCCCCCCTGACCTCGGAGAGCCGCTCGATGGACTCGACTACGCGCACTGACCCCCGAACCACGCCCGGGCTGGCCGATGTGCCAGGGATCTTGAACACGTTGCCTAGCTTGTAGATGGCGTCGTCGAACTCCACGTTACCCCTGAGGAACTTTGGTGGCAGGCGGTTACGCCAGCGCTCGAACTCCCTTCTCCTGGCGATGAGCTTGGCCTGGAGGTCGGTCCGGTCCTTCACCCCCTCCTTGGCTATCTGGAAAATCTCCTGCCTGCTGAGGAAGAAGATGTCGTCCTGCCTATCGACGAAGCCTCGTTCCAGGAACCTTCGCCCATACTCATTGAAGAGCCTCCTGGTCCTCAGCAGGATGTGGTCCAGGTAGAAGCGCTGGTTCTCCCTGAACTGGAGGTAGGTCTGGGCATAGCCCAGCACGATTTTCACTATCTTCCGCCGTGCCCACCCCCCCTTCAGGCCTCGAACCTTAACCAGCACCACCTTTTCCGTGTCCTCCCTCTCCGCTATCTTCTCCCTCTCCATGCGTTCCAGGTCCAGGTCAGGTGCTTGCGAGAGAGACCTCACAATGTCCACGACCAGGCCCGGGTCGTCCGCCCAGCGGGGGAAGAACAGCTCCCTGGTGTGCGAGCGGCATCCGTATTCAGCGATGAAGGCATCGAAGCTCTGGCGGAAGCCAGCGAAGCGCGGGTCCTGGTATACGACCTCAGCGAACTCCGCCGATGGCAGCTTCTCCAGGTACTCCATCACCAATCGGTCTTCCTTGGCCTTGGACGCAAGCTTGGCCAGGGCAATGTTGGTCTTGATGGTCTTGTTGTCCGGCAGGCCAGAGATCAGCTTGGAGTACAGTTCCCCGTTCCGGTCATCGAGCCAGTCCATGAGCCAGCGCTTGAGGATGAGGTTGGTCCCGATCGAATGCGTGACCATCCCGTAACGGATGAGGCGGTAGTGCTTGATGAAGGCCGCCTCCAACTCCCAATATACCTCCTCCAGGCTCTCGTTCGTGTACATGGGAAGGTCGTAGGAGTCGAACCTTCGGCAATAGGCCATGAAGCCCTCCGCCCATTTGCGGTAGGCCTTGTCAGTGCGGTTGATCATGCCATCCGGGTCGATGATGGCGATCCTCAGCTCAGCGAGTGCCCTTTTCCCAAGATGCGCCCTGGCGTTGGCGATGCGTTCCTGATCCTTCTCTGGGAAGTAGTTCAACAGCTCCTTGGTCCGAGAGAACCTGGGGTTATAGCAGAAGATCCCCTCCAGGACCTCGGTGTTGAAGTAGACGTGCCCCTTGTGCAAACGCAGGAGCTCCTTCTCCGCCAGGTCCCAATATCCCATGACCCGGGCGCCCTCGTGATTGACGATCTCCGTGAGGTAGTATCCGAGCCAGGAATAGAAAAGCGGCGAGGTTACATCGGACCAGTACTCATCCCCGTATCCCCTGGTCCAAAGCGTGTCCCCTTTCTTGCCTAAGGTGGTGATCGGTCTCGACTGAAGGAGGTAGATGGTGCCGTTCTCAATCGCCCATTCAGCGTCCTGCGGCCCATTGAAATGGTCCTCCAACTTCTTGCCGAGGGACGCCAGCTCCTTCGCCTCATCATCGGAAAGGGAGGGCTCGGTCTGCTTCCCCACCTCCACGTCCACTGGCCCCTGGCCTTTGGAATTCAGGTAGACCGCCTTGGTCTTGCGGGAGATGTCCCTCCTCGCAATCCTTCCAGACCTACGATCGCAATGGAACCGGTCCGGGACGACGATCCCGGAGGCGATGCTCTCCCCCAAACCCCAAGAGGACTCGATTATCAGATGCCTGTCCTCCTGGTCCATTGGGTCTCGGGTGAACAGGATCCCCGCGGAACTGGCGTCGACCATCCTTTGGACGATCACGGCCATCCCCCCGCCCGTCTGGGGGATTCCAGCGTCATGGCGGTACGCCACCGCCCGGTCGTTGTAATAGGAGGCCCAGCAGCGTTTGACGAACAGGGGAACATCGTCCCTGGGCACGTTGAGATATGTGTCCTGCTGGCCGGCGAAGGATGCCTCGGCCAGGTCCTCGGCGACCGCGGAGGACCTCACAGCCCAGAGCGAGTCCTTTCCCATCGCACCCAGCTCTTCAGCGAACTCCTTTCTCACCCAAGGCTCGATGTCGGCTCGGAGGACGAGGTCCCGCACCTGCTTGGCGCACCCCTCCAAGGAGGGCTCGTCCTCGAAATCGATCACTTCCAAAATCCTCTTGATTTCCGGTCCTAGGGCCAGCTTCTCCAGGAATTTATTATAGGTCTGGACAGGGATCACGAATCCCTCTGGGACCTTGAAGCCTGCGCCGGCGAGCGAAGAAAGGTTGGCAGCTTTCGCTCCCACTGACCCCCGGTCCCCTTGCGCGATCTCTCCCAAACGCAACAGCTTCTTCTCCATATGATCAACTGTTCCAGCCAGACCAATGAGAGAAGGCTCTCCCCTGACCCTCGGGAATCATCTTAGACATTAATACAATTGCCCATTCGCTTTCCCCCAGGGCCCAACATGGCTCTCCCTGGCGAAGGATTTAAAGAGAACAGACCATACTTCCGCACGATGAAGGACATATTGCATTTGATGGCCAGGAAGGTCAGGGAGGCGGAGCGCGCCCTCCCTCGGTCCCATGACCGGACACAGGAGCTGTACCAAGGAGCGGATGGCACGCCCACCTGTGCGGTGGACAAGCTGGCCGAGGACGCGATCCTTCAATTGGTCGAGGAGCAGAACCTGCCCTACAACGTGCTCTCCGAGGAGATTGGTTTCGTGGACCGCAAGAGGGCCAAGACCTTGGTGATCGACCCCATCGATGGAACTTACAACTCAGCCATGGGTCTACCTTTCTATTCCGTCTCGCTCGCCATAGGTACCAAAAGCCTCCATGACGTCGAGGCGGGACTGGTGCAGAATCTGGTCACAGGGGACACGTACTATGCGGAGAGGGGGAAGGGGGCGACCCTCAACGACGATCCGATCCATACCCGCCCCTTCAACCCTTACAAGAGCATCTTCCTGGTCTATGTCGGCAAGTATGCGAGCGCCGATAACTTCGATTTCGCCAAGATGGGGGTTCGCGCCAGGGCATTGGGATGCGCCTCCTTGGAGATGTGCCTTCTCGCCGAAGGCAAGGCTGACGCTTACTACATGAACTGCGAGGTGTATGAGAAGTCCATCCGGGTGGTCGACATCGCCGCTTCAGCGCTGATCTTGAGGGAGGCGGGGGGAGGGATCGTGGACCTATCGGACCGGCCATTGGACATGATGTTCGACCTCAAGGAGAGGAGCAATTTCCTGGCCTACGGCGACGAGGAAATAAAGAAGGTGGTCATGTGAAGTTCGGAATGACCGCGAATGTCAGTGTGCCAGATGCTAAAAGGCTGTCGCGACAGGTCCGTGACTTGCTCAAAGGGCACGAGCTGATGCTTGAGAAGAATATCGCCCAGGTCCTGGGCGAGAAGGGGATGCCCATCGAGGACATGGAGGTGGACGTGATGGTGACCATCGGTGGGGATGGGACCATCCTCCGCGCCCTGATGAAGAACGATGCCCCGATATTCGGCATCAACGCTGGCGATCTAGGCTTCCTCACCGAAGTGCAGGAAGACATGGTCGAGGAAGGGATCGAGCGCATCCTTCGGGGTGAGTATTCCCTCGAGGAGCGGACCAAGCTGCGGACCGATTTCAAGGGGAAGAGGATGAAGGATGCCACCAATGAGGTGGTGGTCCACACCGCCCACATAGCCAAGCTACGGCACTTCCGGGTATTGGTCGACGATGAGCTCGCCCTCGACGTTAGGGCAGATGGTATAATCGTCTCCACTCCAACTGGCTCGACCTGCTACGCCATGTCGGTCGGTTCCCCTATCTTGGACCCTAGGTTGAAAGCCCTGGTCATTGCCCCCATGGCACCTTTCAAATTCGCTGGCAGGCCTACCGTGGTCCCAGCCCACAGCGATATCCGGGTCGAGCTGCCCCGGGCCAAACCCTGCGTGCTAGTGGTCGATGGGCAGGAGGAAATAGCGATGGAGGGCAACGAGGAGCTGCGCTTCACGACCTCAGAGAAGACCGCCCGCTTCGTCTCCCTCGGCAGGACCTTCTATACCAAGATGCGCGAGAAGCTGACGGGTGGAACGTGCTGGGCATGAAAAAGGTCTATGCTATCCAACGAAGCGCATTGCTGATGATCAATGAGGCGGCCATAGAGACCTACCCCAACGAGTTCCTGGCCGCGCTCAAGGCCGAGGAGGGCGTGATCATCGAACTGGTCGTGCTACCGGGCACCATCCAAGGCGACAGCCATAGCATCATGCAAACCCACATGCTGCCCATCGATTACAGCGTCATCGGCTCAGTGCATTCCCACCCAGGGCACTCCAATCGCCCCTCGGACGCCGACCTGCAGTTCTTCTCACATTTCGGAGGGGTGCACATTATCACCTGCCTCCCTTATGACCAGACGAGCTGGAAGGCCTACAATTCCAACGGAGAGAGGGTACGGCTTCAGGTCCTCGATTGAAAGGTCAATAGACCTTGCTTCCCGGGCCAATGGTCCCTTTGGCCATCGCACCTGGCCCTATGAACGAGTCCTCCCAGATGATCGTGCCTGCATCGATCATCGAGTTGATGCCGGTCTTGACGTTGTCGCCCATTATCACGCCAAGCTTGCGTCTACCAGAGTCGATGACCTTGCCCCCTGAGGATACCCTCACGTTCTTGTCGTCGAAGCGTAGATTGGCGACCTTGGTGCCGGCTCCAAGATTGCACCTCTCGCCGATGATGCTATCGCCTACGTAGTTATGATGAGGGACATGCGAACCTGCCATGATGATGGAGTTCTTGACCTCCACCGATGCGCCGACCTTGACATTGGGGCCCAGGCAGGTACCGCCGCGTATGTAGCAGTTAGGACCGACCTCGCATCCTTTCGAAATGAAGGCTGGCCCAAGTATGTAAGAGCCCGAGCGGACCAAAGCCCCCTTCTCCACCACAACGTTCCCCTTCAGGGTGGCGCCGGGCTCCACCTCGCCCTCCACCTTGCCAACCAAGCGCGACATGAAGATCTCATTCGCCTTGAGTAGGTCCCAAGGTCGGCCGACATCGATCCATTCGGTGGCGATGCGGTGCACCATCACCACCTCCGCCCTTGCGAGGCTGGTCAGGGTATCGGTTATCTCGTACTCTCCCCGGGGCGACTTGCCCGTCCTCCTGATCTCTTGGAAGATGTCTGGGGTGAAGACGAACATGCCCGCGTTGATGAGGTCCGAGGGCGGCTGCTTGGGCTTCTCCAGTATCCGGATCAATCTGCCCTCCTTCTCTTCTATTACGCCGAAAGCTGAAGGGTTGGGGACGGTAACCGCTCCCATGACCATCCGACCCTTGGACTCGAACATGGAGCGCATCGCCTTCACATCCAGCTCGGAAATCACCACGTCCCCGTTGATGCAGAAGAAAGGCTCGTCCATGACCTCCTCGGCATGCCCAACGGCGTTGGCGGTCCCCAGCCTCTCCTTTTGCTCCAAATAGGTGATGCTGAGGCCGAGCTCCGATCCGTCCCCATAGAACTCCTTGATGCGGTTGGCCTTCCAGCCGACCAAGAGCGCAACTTCCTTGACGCCGCCCGCCTTCAGAGCCCCGAAAATATGGCTCAGGAAAGGCTTACCAGCAACAAGCAATAGGGGCTTCGGCACGTTCGAGGTGAGCGGCCTAAGCCTGGTGCCCTCGCCTGCCGCCAAGACCAACGCCTTCATCTTACACACTCCCTCACGACTCTGTCCGCCTTGGACACTAAACCTTTGAGGTCCTTATCCTTTCTCGCCTCGACCGTCAGGCGCAGCTTCGGCTCCGTGCCGGACAGGCGGATGAGGAACCATCCGCCCTCGAACTGCGCCCTGTATCCATCCACGGTGATCAGCTCGTCGCATCCAAGCGAGCGCATCGCCCGTTCAAGCCTCTTCTCCACCCCCTTCCTCGATTTAGGGTCGAATGGATAGGAGCTTCTGGAGACCGGGTACTTCGGGATGTCATCCACCATCTTGGAGAGCTTTCCCTCCTGGGTCATTGAGGTGAGGAGGGCGGCGGCGAAGACCCCATCAGGGCAGAAGGTCTCCTCCGGGAAGATGAATGTGCCCGAGGGCTCTCCCCCGAACTCCGCGCCAAATGACTTCAGCGCCTCAGCCACGTACACGTCTCCCACCCTGGTCCGGATAACCTTCCCCTCGACCAGGTCGTCAAGCACCATCGAGGCGTCCACGGGAGCAACGATGTCCTTGGCCCCAAGGAAGACGGTGAAGAGGGCCAGCAAGCGGTCGCCATCGATGAACCTGCCCTTCTCGTCGAATGCGACCATCCTATCCCCATCCCCATCGTGGGCTATGCCCACATCCGCCGCTTTCCTCAGGACGAGCTGCTTGAGCACGGTCAGGTTCTCCTCGGTCGGCTCAGGCATCCTTCCAGGGAAGTGGCCATCGGGTTGGCAGTTGATCCCCAGGACCGAACAGCCAAGCCTCCTTAATAAAACAGGGCTGATCGAGGTCGCAGCCCCGCATCCGCAGTCCAGGACCACGTTGGCTTTCGTGGCTTCCACCGAGTCCAAGATCGCGGAGATGTGATCCTCTATGGCCCCTGTGTGAATTAGGCATCGGCCCACGCCCTTCCAATCCGCCAATCGGTACCCTTTGCCATCTATCAGGCCTTCCAGCTGGCGCATCTGCGCCGAATCGAAGGCCGAGCCATCGGGGTTCCATACCTTGACGCCGTTGTATTCTGGTGGGTTGTGGGATGCGGTGACCATCAACCCACAATCGTAGGACTCCGCGGCCCGGGCCAGGGTCGGAGTAGTCACCATCCCTGCATAGTAGACGTTGGCTCCAGTGGAGGCGATCCCAGCGCTAAGGGCGTTGACCATCATGTCCCCGCTGGTCCTGGTGTCCTTGGCCAGCAGCACATCCTTTCCCAGAGATCCGACGGCCGCGCCTATGTTGAGGGCGAGGTCTGGGGTAATGACCTGGCCGACCACCCCCCTGATGCCCGAGGAACCGAACAATGACATGTGAACGACCTCTGAAGAGCAGGAAATCAAGATAAAGCTTTTTCCGGGAATCAAGCTGGACGATCTCTCATTCTTCGCCTTTTTTTCCTTTCATCTGGCTCTCCATCCAGATTCACCCAGCATTAATTCGAAAAGAGGGAAAGATATTAAAGGGAAGAATTACTGGAACGGTCTCTATATAGGATAAATTTTATATATAGGTCCAAGGTATTACTTACTGGGTCATGTGCCAGCATATGGCCAGAGAACTGAACAGGAGGGATATTATTTGGTGATGGAGAAAATAAGCCTCGACAAGGCCAAGGAGATCGCTAAGAAGAAGGGGCTGAAACCCGGCCGCGTTAAGGGGACGAACGGAGTCCAATTCACAAAGGGGAACAACGCTCGCCTTGAGATTGTTTCCTGGGAGGACTTCGAGAAGACCCTAAGCAAGAGGAGCCTTGCGGTCTTCGAGAGCGGCGGCTGGATGAAGATAATGAAGAAGTAATCCAATTCGACGCTCCAATCTTTTTCCTTTATTAC
This sequence comes from uncultured Methanomassiliicoccaceae archaeon, assembly GCA_964354665.1. Taxonomy (GTDB): domain Archaea; phylum Thermoplasmatota; class Thermoplasmata; order Methanomassiliicoccales; family UBA472; genus JAJRAN01. The sequence continues at coordinate 15,204 of CAYHAO010000029.1, forward strand.
ATTCTTTTAATTTCCATATCTTCGGGGCAACCTTTCACAATTTCATTATTAACCAGTTCTTGGCCTGCTTCTCCCTGCCCTTGAATCGGACCAGGGCGTAGGTGCCCTTGAGCCGCTCACCCATCAATGCGAAGACCAGCTTGTCAGGTCCCCTTTCCTTCAGCTGGAAAGACCCCTTGTCCCAGATCCTAACCTCCCCGGCGCCATATTCGCCCTTGGGGATCGATCCCTCGAAGTCGGCATAGTCCAGAGGGTGGTCCTCGGTCTGGACCGCGAGCTTCCTCACCTTCGGCTCCTCGGGGACCCCTTTGGGTACGGCCCAGCTCTTGAGGACCCCGTCCAAAGCCAGGCGGAAATCGTAATGCAGGTGGGTGGCATGGTGCTCTTGGACCACGAAGACCCCCTCCTCACCATCGCCCTGCTCTCCCTCGGGTTCCTGGGTCCTTTGGAAGTCCCTCTTGGCCTTGTACTCCTCCAGTCCCATGATGTCCTGGACAGGGAGGATGATGGATAAGTACCATTTGCTCTCAGCGGACCTCGTCCAAGGCCGTGGACATCTTGAAGCGGATGTGCAGGTCCCGGTCGAAGGCCTTCCTGAACCCCTTCCCTTGCGACTCCGTCCCCCAGAGCTCAAGTTGGCAATCGCCCCGGGCGGAGATCTCCAGCACCGCCTCGTCCTCGGTGGCGTTGATGAAGCGAGCATGATCTATCAACGCGCAATGGCTACGGTCCAAGGCCTCAGCGATTCGTAAGAAGGGGGAAAGTACCACCACCATTCGCTGCGCGGAGGCGTCCAGCTCCTCCAGTTCCGGGCTCTTCCTTCCCAGGGTTTTCTTGCGGTGGAGCTTGGCCAAGCTAGCCATGATCTCGATCTCCCTCTGGGCGAAGCCAAGCAGCTCGGCGTTGCTAACGATGTAATATGAATGTTGATGGTGGTTGCTGAAGCTGATAAAGTCGCCAATGTCATGGAGATAGGCGGCATAGCGTAACAGCTCCCTCTCCTTGGCCCCGAACTGGTGCATGCCCTCCTCCTTGGCGGAGTCGAACATCTCCAGGGATAACCGCGAGATGGTCTCGGCATGCAGCTCGTCCAGGTTGCAGGACCGGCCTAGCTGGAGCACGCTCCGCTCCCGAACCGACATCTTCTGATGGCTGGGGAACCCTTCGATCTGCGACAGGTAGTCCACCAACATGCCATCGAGCAGGCCGCGTTCCGAGATCCCTATCTCCTGGAGCCCGATCTCCTCCATGAGGGTCTCGAGTATGGCCGCTCCCCCGATGATTATGTCCGCCCGTTCGGGGTTGATGCCAGGGAGCTGCCTCCTCTCCTTGAGGTCGAGGGAGCAGAGCAGGGCTATGGTCCTCTTGAGCTTGGCTAGCGTGAGGACGCTGTCCTTCCCTTGCGTCCCGTTGAGGTTGTGCGCCGCCACCTCGCCCAGGTTGATTATGGTCCCTGAGGTCCCGACGGCCATCTGGATATTGTACCGCTTCACCCTTTGCACCGTGCGCACGATCTCGCTACGGACCGATTTCTTCATCTGCGCGTACTTCTCAGGATAGACTGGCCCCGTCTCCTCTTCGGAGATGAACAGCTCGCTGAGCCGTATGGCCCCCAGCTTCAGGCTGTCCAGGTACACGTACTCGGATTGGTTTCCCACCGAGACCTCGGTGCTTCCGCCCCCGATGTCGACGAACACCCCGAACCGATCCTCGAGATGGAAGGTGGTAGACACCCCCAGGAAGATGAGGCGCGCCTCTTCCTTGCCTGAGATGACCCTGACCTCGATCCCGACCTCCTTGCGCAATCGCTCCAGCAGCTCGCCCTGGTTCCTCGCCTCTCGGGTCGCGGAGGTGGCCACGGCGACGAATTCCTCGGCGCCATAGGCCCTCCCCATCTCCACGAAGCGCTTGCAGACCACCACGCACCGTTCCATGGCAGCTGGGATGAGCATGTGCTCCAGGAACTCGCTCTCTCCCAGGCGAACGACCTGTTTCTGCCTTGACAGGATCGAGTAAGAATAATTGGTATTGAGACGGACCACGGCGGTACGTATGGAATTGGTGCCGATGTCAATGAACGAGACGATCTTGCCAGGGAAGCTCATCGCTCCACCTCCCAATGCAGCTCGAGATCCAGGCCTGTAACCTTCCGGATGAGGTCACCTTTCTTGAGCGCCTCCCCCTCCTCCATCTCCAGATCTCCAATGGCGCTACAATGCAAGATTATCTTGTCGGAGGAGAGCTGGCAACGAAGGTATCGGACCTTCACAGCATGCGAGCAATCGAGCGCATCCGCCACCCTGAGAATGGCCGCGAGGCCCACCACCCTCTTCTTGTCCTTCTTGCTGAGGGAAGAGAAGTGGGCATGCCTCTCGTTCGGCAGGGCCTTGCGATGATAGCGGGCTATGCTTCCCACCGCCCTCCTCTCAGTGCGGTCGAAGGGAAGGGCCTCCTCCTCCAATATCATGCGCAAGGACGTCTTGTGGTGGCCGTTCCTTCCCTCCGTCCAACCAATGTCATGCAGTATCGCGGCGCACTCCAGCCAGAAACGGTCCTCTTTACCTAGCCCCATAATGTCGGAGAGGCAATCGAACAGCATCATGGAGAGTCTGGCCACTTGGTCGGTGTGGGGGTCCTCCCCCAGGTAGGAGCGAGCCACCTGCCAGACCTTTTTCAGTGCCGGCTCGTGGTCTAGCTTCTTGCCTTCCCTCCCCCCTACCAAGCGGTCATAGGCGCGACCCTCGAGGATCATCTTGGCGAACTGCTTGGGAAGGCCAGCCTCCTTGATGGCACGTGCCGCCCCCTTCACGTCATAAGATACCCGGTGCAGGGAGGCCCGGAAGGGATGGAGCTGAAGCAGGGCGTAGGATGCTCTAGGGTCCCCGTCATCCTGCCTGCCCACCGAACCGGGGTTGAGGAATCGGGTCCTCTGGACCATCTTGGACATGGATCTATGGGAGTGGCCCATGATGATCAGGTCCGCACCGGCTCCCTCGGCTATGTCCTCGAGCCTTTTCTCGGGGGTGTCGGGCCCAAGATGCTCGTCCATGGAGTCGGGGCTTCCATGCACCATGAGGAGCTTCCTCCCCCCTACCTCCATGCGCACCTCCTTGGGCAAGGACCTGAGCCAGGCCCGGGTGGAGGGCGAAATGTGGTCGAACGCCCACTCGAAGGAGAGGAGCTTGTCCTTGGACTTGTCCCCTGGCCATAGCTCCTTTCGGTCATGGATGCGGAAGACCTTCAGATCATAGTTGCCTATGATGCTGATCGAAGGTCGGGAGCGTAGCAGCCGAGCCGCCCCTTCGGGGCTCGCGCCATATCCCAGCAGGTCACCGGTGTTGAGTATCACCCCGGCTCCGCGCCTTTCGGCGTCCCTCAGCACAGCCTCCAGGGCTTGGAGGTTGCCATGGACGTCCCCAATGACGGCGACCTTGGTCCCAGGTTCGCTCACGAGCAGCTCGATGGCCTTGGGGGTCAGGTCCATCGTCTGGTCCGCCGCGGCCTCTAGCTTCCTGAGGAGGGATCCGATGAATCCCTTCTTGATCAATGCGTCCCAGAACTCCACGAACTGAGGATACGTCTCCTTCCGTCGCCTCGACCGGTCCTGCAACAGGAATACCATCCCAAGCTCGATCTTCTTGGTGCTTGCCCCCTTGGGCAGTTCCAGGTCCCCTTCCATCAATGCTCCGATAATCTTCTCCAGGTCCTGGACCCACACATCACAGTCATGGAGTTCGCCGAGCAGCTCCTGCAGCTTCTTTATCTGGGCGATCTCCTCCGCCAGGCCGTCGTCGAAGAGCGGACGGACCATCTCCAGGGCATAACGTAGGCGCTTGGCGGATATGCGCATGGCGTGATGCTCGGCAACGGCCTCCTCCTGATGGACATATGCCTCATGCTCCACCAGCTCCTCCACCTTGACGTGAACTCGCTCCCAGGCCTTCTCCAGGGCTATCGGCGAGCGCTGTGGTACCTCCGCCTTCAGGGCGCGCTCCCTCTCAGCTTTAAAGTGGTCAAGCATCTCTGTGAGCAGCCCCCGCTCCTCGAGCCCTCGAATTACCTTCACGAGCGGAGACTGGAGGTCGGCCCGCTCCTTCGTCTTCAGTCTCAGGGCTAGCCCGATCCCGGGCGCCTCCTTGGGCCCGGACGATGGAAGGACCGCCTTCAGGAACTCGATCTGCACGTCGGCGTCCCTGGCGGCCCCGAGCGCACGGGTGATGCGCTTGATATCCTTTCGCCAGGATCCCGCTCGGTCCGATGGCAAACAGTCCTCGAAGGTGTCGAGCGCCGCGCGGACGCGGCGGGAGGCCACGCGCATGCGATGGACGTTCTCCACGTCCCTTTGGGCGATAACCCCCTCGCTCTCCCTCATCAGGGATTCAATCTGGCTCGTAGTGGCATCGGCGCAAAGCAGCATCCAGGTGGAATCGGTTTCAATCCTCATGCCACGCCCCCCTGTGCTCGATGAAGAATTTCTGCGAGTCGAGGGCCGCCTCGCCCTTCCTCGGTCGGCCCTTCACGTAGCTCCCATCGGGTAGAAGCCGCCTGGCTTTGACGTTGTCCTTGAGATGGGTGGCGAGGATCTGTTCCACCAGAGCCCTCCTGATACTGGCGTCCTGGACGGGGAAGAGCAGTTCCACCCTCTTGTCCAGGTTGCGCGGCATCATGTCGCTGCTGCCGAGGAGCACCTCCTCCGGCCCTCCGTTGCCGAAGAAGTAGATCCGCGAGTGCTCCAGGAAGCGGCCGACGATCGATGTCACGGTGATGTTGTCGCTCACGCCCTTGATCCCTGGGCGAAGGGCGCATAGCCCTCGGACGTTGAGCTGCACCTCCACGCCCTCCTGCGATGCCTGGTAGAGGGCTTTTATGACCTCCTTGTCCAGGAGCCCGTTCAACTTCCATGCGATGAGTCCGTTACCGAACTCATGATGGTGCTCGATCTCTCGATGCACTCTTTCAAGTATCCCGGTCCTGAGGCCTACAGGAGCGACCAGCAGCTTCTGGTAGCTGGAGATCTTAGAATACCCGGTCAAGGCGTTGAAGAGGTTGGAGACGTCCACCCCAATCTCATGGTTGGTGGTGAGATAGCCCAGGTCACCATAGACCTTCGTGGTCACATTATTGTAGTTCCCTGACGAAAGATGGCAATAGCGTATGATGCCCTTGCGTTCCTTACGCACCACCATGCAGATCTTGGCATGCACCTTGAGGTCCACTGGCCCATAGATGACATGCACGCCCTCCTGCTCGAGCGCTCGGGCATAGGAGATGTTGTTCTCCTCGTCGAACTTAGCCTTGAGCTCGACCACCGCCGCCACCTGTTTCCCTTGCTTGCGCGCCTCGATCAGGGACTCGATTACGGGAGAGCGCTTGTCGATGCGATACAATGATATCTTGATGGCCAAGACATCAGGGTCACTGGCTGCCTGTTGAAGCATTGCCACGATCGGCTGGAACGAGTCATAGGGATGGAAGAAAAGATGGTCCCTCGCGTGCAATGCTGCAAAGAGGTTTTTGGAGCTGGAGAGGTCGTTGGGGATGTATTGGCTGAACGGGGCATCCTTCAGGTCTGGTCGATCCAACGAGAGCAACTGCCAGAAGTCGACGAGTCCGAGGGGTGCCGCATGCTGGTAGACAAGATACCGCGGCAAGTCCATGTTCTTGATGAGCATGTCACGGACGCCTTCTGGCATGCTATCGTCCACCTCGAGTCGGACAGGAGGTCCGAACCGTCGGCCCTCCACCCCCTCCTCCACTGCGGTGAGCATGTCGTCCGTCTCCTCCACCTGGATCTCGATCTCTGCATCGCGCGTGACCCTGAAAGGATAGGATGAGAGGACCTCCATGCCGGGGAAGAGCAGGTCGAGGTTGGCCGCGATGAGCTCCTCCAGCAGAACGAAGTTCATGGTGGCCCTTCCAACTGCGTAATCTTCTTCGCCAGCCTCTTCGGGTACCCGCACGAATCGAGGAAAAGTGGTTGTGGGCACTTTCACTCTTGCGAATCCCAGCCTGCTTCCATTCTGCACAGTTATCGCCAGGTTGATGGCGAGATTCGAAATGAACGGAAATGGGCGATGAGCATCGAAGGCCAAGGGCGTCAAGGCAGGGTAGACCTCATGCTCGAAGAACCGGCGCAGCGCAGCCCTCTGGCCCTCCTCCAGCTCGGACCATTTATGCACATGGATGCCGTTCATCTTCAATGCGGGGCAGATCTGATCTCTCCAGCAACGTGCATGACCAGCGAGTATCGGTCCCAATAACTCCCTGACCTTGTCTATGGTGTTGGCGGGGGGTAGGCCGTCGGCAGTGAACTTGGCAACACCGCGGGCCATCTGTCGCCTGAGGTCGGAGACGCGGCTCATGAAGAACTCGTCCAGGTTGGAACCGCAGATGGCCAGGAACTTGACCCTCTCCAGCAAGGGGTGATAGTCATCTCTGGCCTCTTCCAACACCCTAAGATTGAACTCCACCGAGCTAAGCTCGCGATTGATGTAATATTCGCCCTTATCAAGGTCCACTCGTTTTGCTGGTCTGGGCCTCTGATGATTGGATCGTTCGGTCGCCATACTTACGCGGACACCGATGAAGCTACGGGCTTTTCTGCGTTTCTAAATTTAGTTCTATTACGAGAACGCCGTGACGGCCACATCGAAGGCAGAATCAATGAGGAAATATGCCCACGATCACAGGTCAATGGCTCTTCCATTTATGCTGATGGGCAAGGTATTAGTAGATAGAGGTGTTGTTCCTTCTCCGCAACGCATGCAGGGATAACCAAGCCTGGCCAACGGTGTGAGATTCAGGGTCTCATCGCGAAGGCGTTCGGGGGTTCGAATCCTCCTCCCTGCA
>CAYHAO010000030.1:0-4548 GCA_964354665.1 uncultured Methanomassiliicoccaceae archaeon
CGAGGTATGACCACCGAGACCGGAATTGTGAGTATCTTCTCCACGGTCGGGGCGACGATGGGCGCGCACACGACCGCCAAAGCTCCGTCCCTCTCGGCCATTACCGCGGCGATGATGGCGTCCTCCATGGTCTGCGCCGGGTACTCCTTGACCTTGACGCTCTTGTCCCCGACCTGCACGATGCGCTCCTCGATCTTGTTCAAAACTCCCCTCGAGGCGATCACGGCGATGAAGTTCCCTGAAGGCTGCTTCTCCATTGTCCTCACCGCCCGCAGGACGCTACGGACGGTCCTCAGGTTCGGTTCCCGCTTCTCCTGCATGATCTTGTAGATGGTGGAGGGCGAGAGGCCGGTCCTCACGCAGAAGTCGTTCACGCTCATCTTCAGGTCCTCATCCAGTATCTTCTTGAGGGAGTTCTTGAAGCCCTCGGGCCCTCGCAATATTCCGATTATCAATTCATCGACCAGCGTCATCACTCCACCTCCTTGCGCACGAGCTTGGCGGCATTGGTTCCAGCGATGCAGCCCTGGCCCACCGCCCTTGCCAGCTGCCATGGCTGACCTGTGACGTCGCCACAGGCGAACAGCCCCCTCACCCCAGTCTCCATGTCGGCGTTGACTTCGATGGTGCCCGTGGGGTCAGGGATTATGTTAAGGTCCAGGGCCAAGTCCGCAGAGCCTTTGGCTCCCAGCTCGATGAAGACCCCGTCCACCGCCAGCTTGCGGCCGTCGTTCAGCTCCAGTCCCTTCACCACCTCATCGCCCGTTATCCTCGCAACTGAAGCCGGCGATATGATCTCCACCTTGGAGGCCTTGACCTTGGCCATGAGCTGCGTCGCCACGTTGAGGTTCTTGGATATCCAATACACGACGCTCGCGTACTCGGTGAGGAGCAGGGCGGAGCTGGCAGCGGTGCTCTCGTCTCCGACCACGGCCACGGTCCTCCCTCTGAAGAAATTGCAGTCGCAGGACGCGCAATAGCTGACGCCCCTTCCCAGCAGCTCCTTCTCCCCGGGAGCGTTGAGCTTCTTGCGCGAGATACCGGGCGCGAGAATCAGCGCCTTGGACTTGAACTCCATGTCATGGTCAGTTATGGCAATGAAGACGTCGTCCTTCTTCACCAATTTCATGACGTCCTGCTCGAAAATTTCGGCTCCGAAGCGCTTGGCCTGTTCCATGCCCTTGGCCAGAAGCTCCTTTCCGCCCATGACGTCGATGCCGAAATAGTTCTCGACCTCGGCGCGGTTCAGTCCGCTTCCCTCGGTGCGGCCGATGACGGCGACCGTCACCTTCTTCCTGGCCGCATGTATGGATGCCTGAAGACCAGCAGGGCCACAGCCTATGATGACCACATCGTAGTCCATTTCCTTCGCCTTGGACGATAAAGGATGAAGGGGGTAATATGTCTATTTGTACCATATTTGGACGTTTGTGCAGTTTGGTCACCATTCTGCATTTATTTCAAAATCATGAATGCTTGAGAAGTGGATTTAAAAAGAAAATAGGGCAAATGGCCCCATTTCAGGAATGAGCAAGGGGGATGGGGCGGAGTTGCTCACAGATGCTTCTTGATCTTCGTGCCCAGCTGCTCCTTGGGCATGGCGCCGATGATCCTGTCCACCAGCTTCCCGCCTTTGAAGACCAGTAGGGTGGGAATGGCGCTGATGTTGAACTTGTTGGGGATGGTCGGATTCTCGTCGGTGTTGAGCTTTCCGAAGGCAACCTTGCCGGACATCTCCTTGGCCAGGGCGTCCACTATTGGGGTGACCATGCGGCATGGCCCGCACCAAGGTGCCCAGCAGTCGATCACGACCAATGGATATTTGGCCACGAAGGCATCGAAGTCGACATCGGTCACCACGACAGGCTCACTGGGCCATTGGGCGCCCTTCCCGGCGCCGCTCTTTAGCTCTTCCATCTTCTTCCTCCTTATTGCTTCCAGTTCTTCGTCCATGCAACTCCCCTTATTCGGTTGTGCAAGTCCAACGCAAAACCGATATCGGTCATCAAATAAATAGCTTTCCCTTGAAGGACCGAAAGCCCCGACAATTCTCCCAGCCCCCAATCCTCCTCCTTTCTTTAAGGCATTCCCTGGCCAGAAGGCTTTATTAAAGCGGATAATCATTCCGCCATCAGTGATGGCTGATGATGGTGGAAGCTTCTGAGCTCATCGGGTTGCAGGTGTACACGCCCAACGGCGTATTCCTGGGGAACGTCAACAACCTGGTCCTGGACCTGGACCATAAGAAGGTCGACGGGCTGTTCATCAACGAGACCAACCCGCTGCTGGTGGAGGACTCCAAGGCCGTGAATGTGCCGTATCGCTGGATACAGGCGGTCGGGGACGTGGTCGTCCTGAAGTACTTCCCCAAGAGGGTAACCACCCGCAAGGGCCCTGCCCCTAAGAAGTGAGACTGCGGCGAGGCCGCGAATTTTTCTATTTCCCATGTCCATCTACATAGACCCTACCGCCATCATCATCGGGGAAGTCGAGATAAGGGATGGTGTCAGCATCTGGCCCTATGCCGTGCTGCGCGGCGACGAAGGGCGAATCGTCATCGGAGAGGGCAGCAACGTTCAGGACCACGCCGTGATACATGTCGGGGTCGTTGGTAAGAACGTAACCGTCGGGCATTCCGCCGTGATCAATAACGCGACGGTCGGCGACAACTGCATCATCGGAATGAACTCCTCGATCCTGGACCATGCGGTGGTGGGGGACGAGTGCATCATCGGCGCCAACGCGGTCGTCACCGGGAACAGCCTGATACCGCCTCGCAGCGTGGTCGTGGGCGTGCCTGGAAGAATAATCAAGAGCGACGACCCCACCATCAGGACCAAGGCGATGGATAGCGCGAGGACCTATCACGTCCTTAGGGATGAGCACCTTTCTGGGAAGTATAGGCGGCGCACGGTCCCTTGAGGGGGGGCTCGGCGCGAAGCATCCTCACTATGTCATCGACGTCGATCCCGCATCTTTCTGAAAGCTCGGCGTGCATCGCCCTCATTCGTTCCGCGGTCACGGGGTATCCCCGGCGCACGATCTCGCTCAATGCCTCCTCCAGGGTCTGCGTTCCGCTAGGGCCCTTGACCAGGTTGTCGGCGTGGCAGACAATCTTCTCCTCCAGCGTCTCAGGCATGTAGTTGCCGTCCGGAAGGCCGAGGCCCTTCGCCTCCCTCTGGGTCAGGCCGGCGGCCACGTGCCTCTCGATGACGCGCACCAGCTCTTCAGGAAGTCCTCTCTGCCTGGCGATGCGCGCGCTCTCCGCCACGTGCATCACCCCTTGCGTCCGGGACCTGCCGACGTCGTGCAATAGGGCCCCGGCCCTGACGAGCTTGAGGTCGGCGCCGCTCCTCTTGGCCATCTCCTCGGCGATCGACTTGACGGTGCAGACGTGCTGGATGACGCTGACCTTGCACCCTTCCTCCCTCAGGATGCGCAGGCACTGGCGCTCACTCGGCATGGTCTCGGTCGACAACCCTCTTCCCCCTCTCGCATGGCAGCACCTTCAACCGCCCCTCGAACTCTCCCCTCAGTCCTTCCCCCTCGGTCAGCCGGTCCAAGAAGACCGCCAATGCTGCGACCTCGGAATGCGGCTGGTTCCCCACCGCCACGTTGAAGTCGGCGAGCTGGTAAACCTCTGCAGGGACCTTCTCCGCCCCGACCACGATGAGCATTCGACCCCTAGCCTCGGCTTTAATCCTTGGCAGGGCATCGTCCAAGTGCACCCCATACATGGTCAGGTGCACCTTGGTGCCTTGGAACTCCCTCAGCAGCGGTTTCCATTTGACCCCGGTCTTGATCTCGAACCCGCCCCCAAAGCGACCCGCCACGTCCCGAACGCTCTCCTCAAGCTCCTCGTCCTTGGTGGAGACATAGACGCCCTTGGCCCCGAAGGCCCTGGCGGTCAGGGCGACGTGGGTGGAGATGCGTTTGTCGCGGGCCGGTCGATGGCCGAGCCTGAGAACGAAAATATCCATGATCGACCCCCCACTTCAGTCCTTAAGTCGCTCGATCCGATGCCCGCGGAAGTCGAGGCGTATCGACCTCTTGACCAAAGATTTCAGCATGGTCGAGGTTATTCCCAGCTTCTCCGCCACATCCCCAGAGAACTTGCCCTCCGCGCCGACGAGCTTGAATATCTTCTCCTCCAGCTCCTCGAACTCGTCCTCGGGCATCATGGCCGCCGAGAGCACGTCAGAAATCTCATAGACTGGCCAGGAGGCGTTGATATGGAATGAGTTGTAATATGTATGATAAGCCTTCTCCGGATAGTTACCGCCCGTCGATTGCCATTTCGTCTCGACCAACTTCATCTTCTCGAAGAAGCGGATGGCCTCCTTTCCCTCGTCCCCGTACTTATCCTCGAGCTCTTTTGAGGTCCTCCATTCCAAGGTGACTTCCTTCAACACCTCCCTTTTCACCTTGGTATCAACGGCCCGCAGCATCGGCACGAGCTCTGAGGGCTCATTGATGACCTTTATCCTATTCATAGCGCCTCTAATTGGCTTACGGAACTATAAATAGATGAGAGTCTCGGGGAGAATA
>CAYHAO010000030.1:4648-8330 GCA_964354665.1 uncultured Methanomassiliicoccaceae archaeon
ATCGTATATCAATGTTACACCTGTGGCAGGCGGCACAAGACAGAGCAGGCGGCCTTGGACTGTCACGAGGGTCCCATCCAAGCCATCGAGACCAAGGTCAAGCGCGACGTCTACCGCGCCTTCTATGGCAACATGATCAGGAAGGATAAGAAGAAGTAAGGAGGAGGACGGCCGCCATCCCGAGAAGGGGGACGACCATCATAAGGAAGTCGTCGTCCACGTATTTTGTCCTGATCCTCTCCACCCCTATGGCAAGGATGGTCCCGACTACGCTGGCCAGCAACACCTGCCAGCTCCACCCCATGAGTGCGATGAAAATGGTAAGGACCAAGACGAAGTAGAAGATCGATGGCAGGAGGGGGTAGAGCGCGCTCTTGCGGCGGCGTAGCTCGCCGATGAGGGGGTCCGTGAAGGCCATGCCCGTTACCGCTGGAGCAGCCAGCTCCAATGGGAAGAACAGGAAGGTGAAGGTCAGCCCGATCGACGCCCAGGCGAAGGCCGATATCCTACCCGCCTCGTAGTCGCGCAAACCTAGGAAGGTCCAGCCGCGCCAGACGCGGATGGCCTCGAAGACCAGGATCATGGCGAGAACGATCAGGAGCCCGACGCGCTTGTCCACGCCGTAGATCTCGTCTGGTATCAGGTAGTACACCAGGAACAACGGCGCCATCATGTGCACCAAGCGCCGAGCCCAATGGCCGAGGTCCATGCAGGTCTTATTTGCCACTTCCTACAAAATCCTTCCTGGCTCAGAGGAAGCCGGCCTTGGAGAACTTGCCCTCCAAGGCACGGTAGAAGAACAAGGTCGAGGCGAGGAGGGCGAAGCAGACCAAAGCTATGCCGGCGGCGGCGAAGACTGGATTACTGTTCAGGCTGAAGGAGAGTATGGTTATGCCCAGGTCCGGCAGGAGGGAGATGGCCATGAAACGCGTCATCACGCTAGGGTTGAACAGAACGGAGTTCGGGCTCAGCCCAGTGAGATAGGCGGTGGCGATCACCATGAAGGCCGTGGTGATGTAAAGCACTGGCAGAGCGAGCCAAAGGAGCTGCGTCTCGTCGTTGGCCAAGGCTATCCCCACCACGAAGCCGGTGGCGATAACCACGGTGAGGAGGAAGAAGGCAGCCAGCTTGGCCTTGATCACCTGAGGCACGCTCACCGGAAGTGTCTCCAGGTAGTCCACCGCATCCACATTGGATATCCAGGAGTAGAGCATGATTCCGAAGGACCCCACCATGGCGGCATAGAAGACGGTGTTGAAGCCCACCGGGATGGCCAGGCCATTGTTGACGTACCAGGTGGTGAAGGAGAGAAGGAGGAGGGGCACGACGTAGGCCAAGAGCATCTTGCTCGCCCCGCCCGAGCGCGCCATGTCAGACAACTCCTTGGCCAGGAGCGATTGCAGGGAGCGCGCGAAGCGCGTCGCTTCGTGATAGCGAGGGAAGCTCTCCTTGATCCGCTGCGCCTTCCCCAAGGGGGCCTCGGCCACCGATACCACGGCCAAAATGGCCATGACAAAGGAGGCGACGACGCTCACCACGAGGTAGAAGGCGGCCTGCCACAGGTCGTCTCCTAGCGGGCGCAGGTTGGCCTGGAACCCCCATGAGGGCAGGAGGAACTCCAAAGGGATGAGAGCGAGGACGCCATAGGCCACCGCGAAGGCCAGGAATGCGGATATCATCGCAAGGAAGAGCGCCTTGGAGCGCAGGTAGAGGACGGAGGCCAGGAAGGAGAAGGAGATGCCGATCAGAAAGGATAGGGTGACCGTTACGAAGGCCACCAGGACCGAGGATACGTAGAAATCAGCCACCACGCTGGCGACCAAGACGCCTCCCAGGCCGGGGACCAGGATGAGCAGGACGTAGAAGATCACGTCCCTAAGGTACATCGAGGCGTAGGCCTGGCGGAAGGTGAAGGGCAGGAGGAAGGGCATGGCCACGAGGAAGTTCGTGCGGCCGTACCTCCTCTCCAGGTAGGTCTTTCCCAGGAACCCGAAGGCTCCCACGCTCAGGCCGTAGACGAATACCCCGGCGTTGGTGAACAACAGCACGTCCCCCACGGGGATGCTGTCCTCCATGATGGGCAGGGTGGCGGCGAAGAAGAAGGCGATGGCGAAAACGTAGGCAGGCATGGAGAAGAACACCCGCGCCGAGGAGTAGTTCACGTGCAGGCGGTACTCCTCCCTCAGCATCAGCCTAAGGACGGTTAGTATCTCCCTCACCTACCAGGCGCATGAAGAGCTGCTCCAGGCTCTCGTTCCTCCCTTGCAGGTCGCTCATCAGCTCCCTGGCCACCAGCCTGCCCTTGTCCAGGACTATCACCTCTTGGCAGAGGCGCTGAGCGATCTCCAGGATATGGGAGCAGAGGAAGATGGTGCGCCCCTCGGAGCGCAGCTTGAGCAGGTAATCGCGCAACCTCTTTTGGAAGATAGGATCGAGATTGATGAAGGCCTCGTCCAGGAACAGGAGCTTGGGCTCGTGGATGAAGGCCGAGGCCAGCATGACCTTCTGCCTCATCCCCTTGGACAGGTCGCGGCACAGGGTCCCGCGCGCCTCCTGCAGATCGAAGAAGTCCAACCAGCGGTCGATCCGCTTCTCCAGGTCGTCGACCTTCCGCACCTTCCCGGTGAAGTAGAGGAACTCCCAGGCCGTCAGATAGGAGGGTGGGCTCTCCACCTCGGGAACTATGCCGATGCTCCTCTTGACCTCGAGCCCCTGGGTGGCGCAGTCTATGCCGAGGACGGTGGCCTGGCCCGCGCTGGGCTGTATCTGCCCCGTGAGAAGGCGGAGGAGCGTGCTCTTGCCCGCCCCGTTCGGGCCGAAGCACCCGAAAAAGGTGCCCTGCTCGACCTCGAAGGTCACCGAGTCCAGGGCGAGCTTGTCACCGTAGGACTTGCTCAGCCCGCGAACCTCGATGGCCTTCATCCCCCGCTCCTACGTGCCTGGGGTTATTTGAAAAGTTTCCTCTGAGTTCCCAAGTTGAAATCGTCGAGACCTCGAGGGAGGATGATAGCCTTTATCTCCCTGGATACAGTTGGCGAAGGGCTTGGGGTCCTATGATGCGCGCCGCCGTGCTTCTTGACGTGGATGCCGTGGAGTTCATCGAGCCAAGCTATGAGCGGCTGACCGACGATTCCTTCACCCGTATGATATTGACGATGCCGGCCAAGGAGGCCAGGCTGCTGATTTCCACGGACGAGTACCCGTTGGCCGTGGCGCTCAACGATGGCAGGGGATGGAAATGCACCTCCTTCCTCTTGCGCAAGCCTGTGCCAGACATCTTCGAGAAATTGGAGGAGCTGGATGCCGAGGTGCTGCAGGAGGAGCGCTCGGAATGGGAGGCCGCGGTCCGAGAATATTATTCCCTCAGGATCGCCAAGCAGGTGGTGCCAGCATTGGAGGACTTCACCCCCGCGAGGGTGCTTGCCATATCCGACCTGCTCAAGGAGCGTTGGAACGGTACCGAGGGCGAGGTGTGCATCGATGCTTGCTGCGGCTCTGGGGTGGGCTCGATGGCGCTCAGGGATTCGGGGATGGTTCCCATCTCCTTCGACAACGATCCGGCACTCCTTTCGCTGGGATTGAGGACGGGCAGGCTCCTGCCCGATGAGGCGGTGTGCATCGATGGCACCCGGGCCTCGAAGTACCTCAAGCACGCTCATTTCGCGATCATGCTCATGGCCGG
>CAYHAO010000030.1:8430-21533 GCA_964354665.1 uncultured Methanomassiliicoccaceae archaeon
CCACTACGTTGTCGACGAGGTATATCATTGTCACTATCATCGCCCCCCAAAGCAGAAGCAGGCTGATTGCCTTGGCACTTTTACTCACTCCCTCTCCGCGCTCATAGGCCCTCAGATATACCCCAAGATATCGGTGCTCTAGGAGCCAGCTGTGAAGCCTCTTCGATCCGCGAGCGTAGCAGAATGCTGCAAGGAGCAGAAAGGGTGTGGTAGGGAGCAGTGGAACGGCCACGCCTATCGCGCCAATGGCAACGAAGGTCGTGCCCAACCCAATCCATAGACCGCGCTCCAGTGGGCCTCGTTCCGACATCTCACTGAAAGTGAGTACTCGATGATAAATGAGCTTTTTCTTCTTGGCCAAGAAGGAGGCGAGGATGGTACCACATTGCATCTGGGGGATTCAGCAATGAATTTAAGAGTCAAATGCTATCATGTAGCTCAGTAGATGATTCCTGGGGTGAAAGCGTGAAGGGGAGGAGCGTCCTTACCAGCAAGATCGAGAGCGAGATCGAGCTTCTCGAGCGGCACGTCACGATGCTTAAGGCCATCATGGAGCATGAGCCCATCGGCATCATCCGGCTGTCGGAGCTCCTAAGCGTCCCGCAGCACAAGGTCCGCTATTCCTTGCGCATCTTGGAGCAGGAAGGGCTCATCGCACCCTCTCCCGAGGGGGCGGTGACCACCGAGAAGCTGCAGCAGTTCTTCCAGGATCTTAAGGCAATTCTCTCCTCCATGGATGAGACGGTGAATAAGCTGCGGGGCTCCTTGCCATAGAGCCGAGCCCCGCCCCCAAAAGCTTAATACGAGGCGGTAGTTTTCCGCACCACTAGGCCGTCGTAGCTCAGTCGGTAGAGCGTGTGACTGTTAATCACAAGGTCAGCGGTTCGATCCCGTTCGACGGCGCCATCCCTTTCAAAATTTTCGTGATCAGTTCCGGATTTCCAAGCGCAGTTAATTGTTATCCGTCTTGTCTTTTTTGCTTGGCAAGGCCAAGGTGATTCCTTGCTAAATCCGAGATCAAATCTTCTCTTGAACGAGCTGAGGCTGGGTATCCTCGGAACGTATCATTATGAGCATCATCTTGAAGGCGGCAAGAGCCCTGAGCGCGTGAGGCTTGTTGGCCGGTAGGATGATGGTCTCCCCTTGCTTCAGATGGGACGGCTCTCCGGCGATCCTGATCTCCGCCTCGCCATCCGTTATCATGACCATGGCATCGTAGGGGGCGGTGTGCTCGCTGAGCCCTTGGCCCTCGTCGAACGCGAACATGGTGACCGTTCCGACCTTCTTATCGATCAGGGTGCGAGAGACGACCGCGTCATCCTGGTACTGCAATAGGTCGTTCCAGGCGATCTTCTTCCCCCTGATATCCGTCTTCTCTTTCTTCTGAACTGTCATTCGCTCACCCTCTCCAGGATTCTTCTTTAATTCAATATATCTGCTCATGGCCCGAAGGTAAAGGCGAAGCACCTGACTCCGGGTTCCGATGTTACCAGCTTGAGCTCGTGCATCTCCGCCCCCTTCACCTTGACGATGCGGAACATGTCCTGTTTATCAATGCGGAGGAAGGTCCTCCCACCCTCCTCAAGTATGTCCGCGCCCCTCAGGCTGGCTGGGATGGGCTTATCGTCGATGAGTGCCTCGACCTTGGCCACGCCTTCGGACGTCATCACCAGGTTGGCCTCCCCTGCCACGTAGCGCAGGAGGACGTGCCCTCGCTCGGTGCCTTCGTGCTGCAAGTACTCCTCCGTTTGCTTCCATTGGCCGTCAAGGTAGATCACGCCCATCTGATGGTTCTTTTCCAGGTCCCCATAGGTGCATCTCCCTTTGGCATCGCAGTCTGCTGGATTACCCATGCCAGTGTTGCGAAGGAAGCCACAATAGGTCTCGGGGGTGATGGGATCGGGCAGATGGGGCTCTTCCTCGTGCGGGCCTGGTTCGAAATTTACGTTCCTACCTGCCTGCCTCAAGAGCAAAGCGACCCATTCCTCAATCTCCTGAGCCCCGCCCTCACCGGCGCGGAAGTGCTTGATGTACCCCTCCGAGTCCACGAAGAACTGGGCTGGCCAGTATTGGTTCCCGAATGCGTTCCATATCTCGTAGTCATTGTCCACGGCGATAGGGTACTCGAGGCCATGCCTTCTGACGGCATCCTGGATGTTGCGGAGGTCTTTCTCGAAGACGAACTCCGGCGTCTGGACGCCGATGAGCACGAAGCCTTGGTCCTTGAGCTTGGACCAAAGGTAGCGCATGTGGGGGAAGGTCCGCACGCAATTGACGCAGGAATAGGTCATGAAGTCGACCATCACCACCTTGCCCCTCAACATCTTCCAATTAAGGGGGGGAGAGTTGAGCCAGGTGGTGGCGCGAAGCTCCGGCGCCTTGGCCTTGGAGAGCAAGCTCATGTAATGACAAGCGCAGCGGACCCTTAATGAAGCTTCTGAAGGCGGCCCATGACTGGCGTCTGCTAACTCATGTCAGAGCCCATTCCACAACACAGAAACCTATCAAGCGGAACCCTTTGCCATGGACCTTCATCTCAATCTCGCGCATGACCTTGCGCTTCTCCCTGACCACCTGAAGGCGCTTCTCCTTTCCGATGAGCAGGAAGCTCTTGCGGCCTTCCAGGATGACGTCCTTCCCCGCGAGGGATGCATCTATCGGCGCCCCCCCCATGGTAACCTCGAACCTCTTCTTCCTAGGGCTGGAGAGTACCAGGTCCACCCCTTCACCGATATATCTGAGGCTGATTATTCCGCTGGGGCCTTCGAGCTCGACGAACCCTTCTCCCACGTACCAATCACCCTCCAGGCATACGCCATCGATCTCTGGCCCCAGGTCCAACTTCTTACCAGATTCGTTGAGCAAATGGACAATGGCCATCTCCACTTCCTCGGCGATGTCCTCGCCGGAGCGAGTGAGGCGAATCATTCCTGATTGATCGATGAAGTGGAACTGACCGTAGAACTGGTTACGAAAGGCATTCCAGACCGTGAGGTCGTTGTCCACGGCCACAGGGAACTCGATGCCGTACCTCTTGACCTCGGCCTTGACAAAGTCGATCTTCTTCTCCTTTTCCAAACAAGGAGCGTGCACTCCGATCACCATCAGGCCCTTTCCCCTCATCTTCCTCCAGAGATAGGAGAGGTGACTGAGCGTCGCCTCTGAGAGCTCCTTCCCGAAGGAGAAGAAGTAAACGAGCGCGACCTTGTTCCGCAGGTCCTTTGATTCGATAGCCTTGACGTTGATCCAGGCGGTCGGTTTCATCTTCGGAACCTTGTCCTTTGCATAGCGTGGTGAAGGGCAGCACATCGGCAGTGTAAGTGTGGAACCACCATTAGCCGTTTTCTATATTGCACAATCTACTCCCTTTCCACTTGCCCAAGCAATCGAACTAGGTCTTTCGGTCCGTCTCTGAATCTATATGTAGGGCTTGTTCTCCTTGCCCTATAAGGTGGAATTCTATGGTAAAAATGCCTGACGAAGTGTTCCAAGCACTGAACAATCCTAAGGCCGGGAAGGTCCTGGCCACCGTCCGCGAGGACGGCACCCCGCACGTGATCCAGGTCGGGAGCGTAATAGCTCCTTCACCGGAAATGATCGCGTTTGGGGCAATCCTGATGAAGGAAACTGGCAAGAACCTCGAGGCGACGAAGAAGGCGAAGAAGAAGGTCACCGTCTTGGTGACGGCCGAAATGAAGTCCTACCAGGTCAACGCCAAAGTGAAGGACTATGTGACGTCCGGGCCCCTTTTCGACAAGATGAACGAGTTCCTGAAAGGGCTGGGCCTCAAGGCCAACGGTGTATGGACCCTGGAGCCGACCGACGTCTGGAACCAGAGCCCCTCATACGAGGCCGGAAAGAAGATGGTCTAAGCCACAAACCATTTCCAAATCAATTTCTTGTCTCTTTTTTACCCTATCGAGCGCCCAATGGGATTAGAATCGTATTGCATCCGCTTTCAGATTTGATTGGAATACGGATGGAAGGAGTTTGGCCGACCTCAGCTCCTGCTCTCGTCGATGATGCAGACCGCGACCACGATGGCAAGCGCACCAATGACGAGCTCCAGGCCCCTGTCCGTGGCATCCAACATGAAAGATGACCCAGCTACGGATGCGGTTACCGATTCCGCGAACATCAGTGCGCCCATGACTAGGACTGCGATGCCGCTTGCGAAGCGGAAGACCTTCCTCCAATCAGCGATCGGGTATTCTCGATGAGTTGCGATTGCCTTTATTCTCTTGGTCTCCATTCTTGGAACCTCCTTGAGGTGCCGATGCGAGCAGGGGACTTATCCCCTCGTTACGCCGCGCGTTAAAAAAAGGAAGCTTCGTTGCCGCGATTTTGCATTTCATTTTCCGGGGATGTCGTAGAGCCAGCTTCTGAAATAGCAGCCCGTCTGAAGGATATCGGACGAGACCCCGGCGACCGAAGGCGATGTTAGGAGGGAGGCGACCAGGTCGGCATGCGACTGAGCTGTCGGGGACCATGCCATACACAGGAGGGTTTCCGGCTTCTTTCCGGTCAATGCGAATCCCATCATCCTGGACGAATGCGCGGACGCAATCTCGCCCCTAGCATGGACGGGGTCGGCGCTTTCCCTAAGCTGGACCTCGAGGACCGAGACCACTCCTGACGAGAAGGTCGGCGCCCAGAGCATGGTGGGCTCGATGGCCCGGCCCTCGATCATCCGATCCAGCCTCTTTGTGGTCGTCTTCGCGGATATGCTCACCGTCTTGGCCAGGTCCTTGACCTGCATTCGTGGGTCCTGGCAGAGGGCCACGAGGACCCTGATGTCCAAATGGCTCAGCTCCAAAGGCTCCCTTGCCCCTACGGAGGGATCCTGGCCTTGCACGATCGAATCTATGGAGTACAACGCCGCCGCCTTCTTGACAAATGCGACGTAGGCTGGTGACTCCGAACCCGACCGCAACACGCCATCGACGTATATCCTACCTTGACCCGAGAAGAAGGCCCTTTCCACCCGATCGCAGGTCGCCAGGGCCTTGATGACGGCGTCGTTCGGCGCCTTCGAGGAGCCGGAGAGCATTATTGGAACCGCCCCCTTCTGCGAGATGGACCAGCGAACCGCGAAACCCCTGATGATGTTCTGCTCCCTCAAGGATTGGATGCGCCGCTGCACCGAAGGTGCGCTAATGCTCAGGGCTTCCGCCAGCTGGCTATAGGGCGTGCGGCAGTTGGCCATGAGAATGGCGCAGAGTCGGAGGTCGATGTCGTCCATCTCTCAGGAAATGCCCCTATGAAGGTAAAAAAATGGCGCTTTGACTTGATCGCCCTGGCAATGTATTGGTGACGAGGTTCTGAAGAGATGTCGTCCATTCACCTCTCTTTATCGGATGACTGTCGCCGTCTCCCACTTATTATTGCTCTCCAGAGCGCTCCTTGAGTCACTGTGGACCAATGCCCACAAAGAAATATATGCAACGAGCCCCAAGTCTTTTCAATAAATCGCTCAGGGGGAGGTAAGTCAATGTCGATTAGAAGCACGAATCCTTTCCACTCCGACCACAGCGTTCAGTCAATTTTCTCTCGACCGCTGGTTACCGCGATCGCATTCATCCTACTGGTCTCCATGCTCTGCATCGTACCAGGTGAGGTCAAGGCAGCGTCCACCACCTACGAGGTGGACGACGACGCCTCGTCGGGATGGTACGATGCCACGCACGTGCACACGATTACCGAAGCGGTGACAGCTGCTACGGTCGGGGACAGCATCCTCGTGCATCCTGGCACTTATAACGAGCAGGTGACCATTGGGAAGACCATCGACCTTAGCTCGACTGATGGCCCAGCCACCACCACGTTACAAAGCACTGCTTCACCGGCGATCTACGTGACCGGGGACCATGTCAACATCTCTGGGCTGACGGTGAGCGGGGCAGCCACCGGCATCAGCAGCATCGGCAAGTATGTCCAGATCGAAGAGTGCGTCATAACCTCGAACGCCCAGGGCGTAGAGCTCTCGGGGGATTCCAGCACGGTGCAGGGCTGCGCCGTCAACAATTACCAAGGGTACGGGATCTGGGCGGTCAACGTAGATGTGCTGACCCTGAGGGACAATATGATTGACGACACCGGCAAGCCACAGAGCTATTATGGCGTCTATGCCCAAGGCTGCACCTTGGTGGTCATGGACAACAACACCGTCTTGGGCAACAAGAACGGGGGTGTCCAGGTCTTCCAATGCACTGGTATCGCCCTGGAGGACAACGATGTGCGCGAGAATGGACTGGGGATTTCTGTCCGCAACTGCGTGAACGCGAAGCTCAGGAACAATAGCATGACCGGCAACAACTGGGACTTCAACGTGGAGGCGGGCATTTTGTCGCAGTACAGCCTGGACATGGACTCGAGCAACAACGTCACGGGTGGTCCAGTGCGCTACTATGTCGGCCAGCCATCGGTCGTGGTGCCCGCGGAGGTGGGCTACCTGGGACTGGTGGACTGCGACGGGGTGAGCGTGAGCGACCTCTCCCTCAGCAATAACGGCCAGGGAGTGCTCGTCGCCTATAGTGATGACTGCCAATTAGAGAACGTGAGCGTCGAAGCATGCTATTACGGGGTCTGGTTCGACAATGTCAACGAGCTTAGAATGGAGGGGTGTGTGGTGAACGGTTCCGCCTCACATGCCATCCGCGGGCTCTATAGCTCGGATGCGTTCTTCGGCAATGGCACCTTCGGCCATTCAGGCACGGTCGTAAGCGGTAACGGTTTCAGGTTGGACAGCGTACCAAGGACCACATTCTGGCGCTGCAACGTCAGCGACAACGCGAACTACGGAATCTACACCGACCTCAGCGACAACACCACAGTCACAGAGTGCAGCTTCTGGAACGACATCAGTGGCCATGGCGTCCTACTCTCGCGCTGCCCGGACAGCGTGGCCCGCAACAACACCGTGGTGGGCTGTGGCGGGGGGATCACGATTGGGCAGTACTCGCAGAGAAGCCTCGTAGAGAGAAACCGGGCGCTCAACAGCCAGGTTTGGGACCAGACGGGGATTCTCGTTTCATATTCCCACGATGTCATGGTCCGCAACAACACCGTCAACGGCAACCGGGACGGTATCTGGGCCGATTTCTCGGACAATTGCGTCATCGTCGACAATGAGGCGCTCGACAACCGGCGCGACGCCCTGTTGCATTATGTGTCATCCTATACGATCGTTCGCCGGAACACGGTGGATGGTTGCAGGATTGGGATTGACATCGTGGGCTCCGGAGGCATAGGCAGCCCAACTCGGAGCAACCTCATCGAGAACAACAGCCTGCTCGGGTGCTCCGAAGATGGTATCAAGGTGGCGGGCTTCTTCCAAGCCAGCCGGCTAGCGAACAACACCATCCAGACTTCCTCCAATACTTACTACGGGATTGGCTTCGGGGAATGGACTTCGGCTAACCTAATCTATAACAACAAGATCACCGCCACCAAAGGCGCTCAGGACCTTGGTATTAGCAATGCCTGGAACGTAAGCAAGGTCTTGGGAACGAACATCATTGGAGGGCCTTACCTGGGCGGGAATTATTTCAGCGTGTACTCGGGCACGGATGCGAACCTGGACGGCATTGGGGACACGCCCTTCGCCATTGACGGCGGGGTAGCCACGGATTATCTGCCATTGGTCGTAAGCACGGTCCCAAGCGCCCCAAGGAGCCTCCAGGCCGCCTCTAGCTCTGGGCAGGTGACCCTCCAATGGCTGGCTCCGCTGGACGACGGCGGGAGCGCTATTAGCAAGTATACGATGTACCGCGGCCCGACCGCGGGCAGCCTCTCCTTGCTGATCGAGCTGGGCGTCGCCCTTAGCTATGTGGACATGGCGGTGACAAACGGACAGACATACTACTATGCAGCAAGTGCTACCAATGCCATCGGGGAGGGCCCGCTTTCCAATGTAGCCTCAGCGACTCCCTCCCTGCCGGTGACCGTTCCCACAGTGACCATCACCTCCCCCTCGAACAGCTCATACAACCATGGCTCGACTTGGCTGAACTGGACGGGGAGCGATTCTGGATCGGGCATCGCCTACTACGAGGTTCAACTGGACTCGCAGGCGTGGATCAACAAGTCCACAGGCCTAACCCACACGTTCTCCTCGTTGACCACGGGTCAGCATCAGCTGAAGGTAAGGGCTTGGAACAATGCCGGCAACAGCAGGACGGCCTGGGTCACGGTGACCACGGATCTGACGCCTCCATCAGCTCTGACCTTCACACCCATGGGCCAAGAGGAGAGCTTGGATGTGCTCATCACTGTCACCATGTCCGAGGCCATGGCAACCTTCATTGCCACGGTGAACGGGGGAACGACCACGGTGACCTGGAGCGGTTTGGTGGCGACGCTTACTCCAGCCACGCCATTGCAGCATGGCACCAACTATCAGGTCCGTGTCAACGGAACGGACCTCTCTGGGTGGCCGATGAGCGAGCTGGTCTTTGGCTTCAGGACGGTGGATGCATCCTCTGAGATCACATGCACAGGCAAGGTGGTAGAGGAGAATGGCGATCCCGTCGTCGGTGCTACGGTCACAGCAGACGGTCACTCAACGACAACGGCAAGCGATGGTACCTTCCAGCTACTCCTTCTTTCCGGAACGTACACGGTGACGATAACTCTTGGGGAGAGAACGAAAACCTTCCAGTTCACGGTTAGCGAGGAGACTCATGTCATGGGCACCATCACCTTGCCAGGGGAGCCCTCGCCAGATGAAGGGATGGATTGGATGTGGATCATCATCGTGATAGTCGTTGTTATCGCTCTATTGTTACTCTTCTTCCTCTTCTGGAAGAGAAGGAAGAAGGACGAGGAGGAAGGGAAAGAACAGGGCTGAGGGGAGGGCAGCCCTTACCTTATTTTTCTATTGCATCGGATATCGAGGCTCGCAAAGAGATATATCCCTCTAGACCCAAAGCATTTCTCGACTCTTTACTTGGGGAGGTAAGTCGGATGAGCATTACAAGAAAGAATCACTGCTCGCATGCCATAGGGCGCTCTTGTAGATCCATAGCCCTCGTGACCTTGATCGCACTCAGCTTGCTGCTCTCGATGCTGACGATTGTGCCTAGTGGGGCCAGAGCGGCCACGATCCTGGAGGTCGATGATGACGCTCCCACGGACTGGTACAATGCCACCCATGTGCGCACCATCACCGAGGCTATCAACAACGCCTCGGTCGGAGACAGCATCCGCGTGCATCCAGGCACGTACGCGGAGAGCGTCACGGTGAACAAGAAAGTGGATATCGCTTCGACGGATGGGGCGGCCGTCACGACAGTCACTAGCGCGGCGACGCGTGTCTTCTATGTGACAGCTGGCAGCTCCAATATCACCGGCTTCACCATCACCGGGGGTGCCGGCACCGGCATATACATCGACCCGAACTATGTCCGCATCACTGACTGCGTCGTGACCGGCACCCGAATGGGCATTGACATCGATGGCCAGCACGCAATCATCGAGAACTGCACTGTTTCCGGATATCAAACAAACGGCATCGAAAGCTACGCCCGTTCATACATCAAGATCCTCAACAGCACGATCCAGAACGTCCCTCTGGTGGAGGACTACAACGGCATCTCGTTCCTGGGAGGTACGGAGATTCTCATCCGCAATTGCACGGTTCTCGATAGCGCAGGATCAGGCATCCAGGTAACAGACGCCGATCTAATCACGCTCGAGGGGAATCAGGTGCATGGCAACAGCCATGGTATCTCCTTGGGCAGCTGCGAGGACGTACGGCTCAGGAACAACACCGTGACCGGGAACGACCTTGACCTCAGACTCACTGGGACCACCCAACCCGAGCTCACCATGGACATCGATGCGAGCAACCTGGTGACCAACGGCCCGGTCCGATACTACGTCGGCCAGCCTGGGGTGACGGTGGACGCGGACGCGGGCTTCCTCGCGCTCGTGGATTGTGACGGCGTGGACGTCAGCGACATGTCCTTCTCGCACAACGGCCAGGGCGTCCTCCTGGGGTTCAGCGATGATATCGAGCTCACCAATCTGGACATCGATGCTTGCGAATATGGGGTATTCTTCAACCATTGCACCAATGTAAGGATGGAGAACCTGTCGATCAACGGATCGCAGGCTCGCGGCATCCGTGGATACTACGGCGACGGCGCCTTCTTCGGCAACTGCACGGTCGTCAACACCGGGTCCGGTGACTATGAGGATGGCGTCTACCTTAATGATGTCCCCAACGCCACGTTCTACCGCTGCAACATCAGCGAAAGCACGGGATATGGCATCTATCTCGGAACGGGGAACAACGCCGTCGTCGTCGATAGCAACTTCTGGAATGACGTCGGCGGTGTGGGCATCTACCTGGTCAGGGCCAATGACAGTATCGTGCGCAACAACACCATATACGGATGCCAGATGGGGATAGACGTGCAGCTGTCCCCCCGTTCGGTGATCGAACGGAACCGCGTGCTGTACAACAACCTCGGCTCCAGTAGGATCGGGATAGGGGCGATCGAGTCGGACGATGCCGCCGTGATCAACAACACCGTGATAGGGCACACCTACGGTCTCTGGATCAGAGACCTCTCCAGTTGCCAGGTAACTGGCAATACAGTAGAGGAATGCCAATGGTATGGCATCTGGGTGAGAGGGTCGACCAATGTCATGGTATCCGAGAACATTTTCGAGGGCTTTTCTAACACCTACTATTGCGTCAGCCTTGACGCCGCGACCTCGCACACCACGGTCGTCAACAACAAGATCATTGGCCCGAAGTGCGCCCAGGACCTGGGGAGCAACAACGTATGGAACGCCACGAAGACGTTGGGCACGAACATCGTGGGCGGACCGTACCTGGGAGGTAACTACTACAGCGACTACACCGGGAGCGACGCCAATCTGGACGGGATAGGCGACACGCCCCATGCGATCGCCGGCGGCGACTCGGTCGACCAGCTGCCATTGATACAGACGGCGGTGCCAAGCCCGCCCAGGAACTTGGGGGCCACACCTGGAAACGCCCAGGTGTCGTTGCAATGGACGGCGCCCGCCGATGACGGTGGGAGCCCGATAACGAAATACAGCGTGTACCGTGGCGCCACCTCGGGAAGCCTGGCTCTTCTGGCAGAGCTGGGCGTGACCTTGAACCACCTGGACTCGGCGGTGACCAACGGCCAGACCTATTATTACGCGGTGACGGCCACTAGTGCGATCGGCGAGAGCGAGAGGTCCAATGTCGCCCAGGCCACGCCCTCCATCCCGGTCACCGTGCCGACGGTGACCATAACCTCGCCATCGAACAATTCACGCAACCAGGGCTCGGCGCAGCTGGTCTGGACGGGCAGCGACTCCGGGTCGGGCATCGCCTACTACGAGGTGCAGTTGGACTCGCAAGCTTGGATCAATAAATCCATGGCCACGACGCACAGCTTCTCGTCGTTGAGCGCGGGCGCGCACCAGCTCAAGGTCAGAGCTTGGAGCAACGCCGGGCAGAGCCGGACCGCTTGGGTCACGGTCACGTCCGACCTCTCCCCGCCCGCGGCGCTCACCTTCACCCCCATGGGCCAGTCCGAGGCTTTGGATGTGGCCATAACCGTCACCATGTCCGAGGAGATGGCGACGTTCGCGGCTACCATAAATGGGGGCTCTGCGGGTGTTACATGGAGCGGTCTCGTTGCCACGCTGACACCGACATCTTCCCTGCAATATTCGACTAACTACCAGGTGAGGGTGAACGGCACGGACCTTGCTGAGTGGCCGATGAGTGAGCTGATCTTTGGTTTCAGGACCATGGATGCCCCCGCTGAGGTCACTTGCATCGGTAAGTTGGTCGAGGAGAACGGCGACCCGGTGGTCGGGGCTACAATCACTGCAGGCAGCGAGTCGGCGACTACGAACAGCGAGGGTGCCTTCGAGATTACGCTCACTCCAGGGACCTATACGGTGACTGCGACCATCGGGGAGAGGACGAAGAGCATCCAGTTCACAGTGAGCGAGGAGAGCTACGACATGGGCGTGATCACCCTGCCTGGGGAGGCCTCTCCCGATGACACTATGAACTGGTGGTGGATCCTAATCGTCATCGTCGTATTCGTTCTGTTCTTCATCTTCTTCATATTCTGGAAGAGAAGGAAGAAGGACGAAGAGGAGGAGGAAAAGAAGAAACAAGGAGGATGAGGCGAATAGAGGGGGCGACTCCCCTCCTTTCATTTTCTTTTATACGTTCAATCGACCAACAGAAGCCCGGTCCAGACAGCCTTGCCCTTAGCCGGGAAGTCCACTTTCATGCCCGCCTTCTCCGCAGTTGCGACGACGTCGATGCCCACCGCCTCGATGGAGGGCCGCGCTTGGAACGGATGCCGACACTTGGCTGTGGGGTCGGGGCCGACGCATTCTTCGCACAGGCGGCAGCATCCTCCAGAGAGCGCCACTGCGAAGCGGTGGCCCAAGTACAGCGCTTCCTTCTCCAGCTTACCAAGGGCGAGCGACATGTCGCGCATGCCCTCGGTCATCTTGTCCACGTATGCACTGTCCTGGTGAAGTGCCCCAAGCGACTTGCCCCTGAACTTCTTCTTGATCTCGGCCTCACCATACTCCATCTGGAACTGGACCAGCAGCCCGAAATGGTATCGGGACAAGGCTTTGGCGAACTCCTCCACTGAGAT
This sequence comes from uncultured Methanomassiliicoccaceae archaeon, assembly GCA_964354665.1. Lineage (GTDB taxonomy): Archaea > Thermoplasmatota > Thermoplasmata > Methanomassiliicoccales > UBA472 > JAJRAN01. Next base: position 21,084 of record CAYHAO010000030.1, read on the forward strand.
GATGTTGGGAGGGCACATTCGGTTGCGACCGTAGCTGTCGCAGAGGGGGACGGAGCATTTAAGGCGGACGCGTGGATCGATCACAACCTTGCTGGACTGTATGGCCTTGGCCCGATAGGCGCCAAGCTCGAGCGCACGCAATCTCAAGTTTTCCAGGTCCGACTCGATGTCGCTCATCATCGTCCAATGGTGATAAGGCGTTCCTTGGATTATGCCTTTCCTGCTCCTTCCTATCAAATAACCTTCACTCCCTGGCCCGCTCATCATTGGACGTTGCGAACGCTCCACCCAATACGAATTGATTCAGCACCCTCGCAATAATGGTTTTTTCGTTTTTAGGCGGTGGTCTCAGACAGATTTATATCTGTACTGGAATTAACGGTGATTTGCATAGCGGGCCCGTAGCTTAGGCTGGTGGAGCGCCCGGCTCATAACCGGGTGGTCGTCGGT